>JAIMAD010000537.1 GCA_023512145.1 Bacillus sp. (in: firmicutes)
GTTGTAATGGGCATGTTAATAAATAATATCCGAACTTTGAATGAAGGTGTTGGTCTTTAGTTATGCTGATGGTCACAGTTGTTTCGTTTGCCATTCTTTCCTTCACATTATTTTGTTTTAAAAAAAAACGGCTTCATCTTTTCGAACTAGTAGCGATTTGGCTCTCGGTGATGGTGGTCAATTCCCCTATGTATTCTTATTTTCTGGTTAATCAGCACTGGATTTCTGTTTCGGATAGTGGGGAATTAGCCGTCACTCGTATCGTCTATACGGAAGTATTAAACCCGCTTTTCATTACATGGATCCTTGATGAGGTCCTTGAGAGGAAGAACATATTCGTTAGAATTGCCTGCTATGCCGCAACGCTTGGCCTTCTCTTCTTGGGCGGTTGGACTCTCGATCAATGGGGGGTCGTCCATTTCACGCAAATCGGTTTATGGATGTACACTCCTTTCAAATCGATCGTTTTGATTGTGGCCTTTTGTTCGGTGTGGCTTGTACGCTTTCTCATGCGTAAGGATGGTGTTGGATTTGGTCAGATTTCCCGAAATTAACGTATGGTTCACCACTGCTTTTTTTGTCATTGGATGCTATCTGGTCGTTCGGCTGCCACCTCGATTACCAAGAGTCATTTCCGCTCTAATCATGATGATGAGTTTGGCGCTACCCTTGACATTGGATCATACAATCGGAAGCCCGCCTATAGATCTGTACGATACCAATGTCCAACCGTGGCTGACCTTTTCCGAATTACCAACATGGGGTATGTATCCGGTTTTCGGGTATGTGTTTATCTACCTTTATGACAAGTTTAATATCAGAGGGGTTGCCATCCCTTTTTATGTACTGGTCTGGACGTTTTTCGGCACTGCATTCGAAGCTTTATCTGTAACCTTTGACGTTTTTAGTTATAAGGGATGGTCCCTCCGTTATTCGTTTCTCGTGTATTTGTGCACCCAGCTACTGGTCGTCATTGTGTTCCGAATCCTCATGAGTACGTTCATACAAACGAAGGAAGCGAAGCAATAAGGCGAGCGGTTTCATAGTGTTTTCACACCTGAAGTTGAAAAGGAGTAACTGCCAAATTCTTGGGTTGAAAAGGAAAAAGAGAAGGCGAATTGGAAAGAAAGAGGGAAACAGCGGAATATGCTGAAATTGAAGAGATATGTAATCAGTTATAACCTCTAATCTGATTCTAGCTACTTTTGATATTTAGTGCCTGTCCTCTAATGCGTAAAATTAATTGGACAGAGATTTATTTCTTGCATTTTTTGACAAATTCGGATTTATGCCAGCGTGTTGCACCGGAACAAATGAAATGGCTTAGATTTCTTCAATTATCTTCAATTGGTTAATGAAAACCTTCAATAATAAAATCCTTACACTGTGTTAATCGCCTTCTTCGGAAACCTTTTTTTAAATAATTATACGAACCGTAACATAAGTAAATGAGGGTTTTAAGTAAAATTAGAAATTAAGTAAGATAAAAAATTCCATAATTAAAGCCAGCTCAAATTTTGAGCTGGCTTTAATTATGGCGATAAAAAAGACTTTCAATCCGACACTTTCAGACAAACTTCGGGTGATGGGAGTGAACTGAAATTTCTGTGACTCATGCATTTTTTTTATTAATTGTGAAAATTTTATGAAAATATTGACATGGTATCAACAAAAGATATAATTAAATTAAAATGTTCAATATAAACATTTTATGGTTACTACAAACATGAATTAACGCATAATGTTTAGAAAGGAACATTTTATTTATTTGCACTAAGTAGTAAGCGCTTTCTATATTGAAATAGGAGGGTGGAATATCAATAATAAGGGAGTTTCAATTAAAAGTGTTTGAAATGAAAGCCATATTAAAAAAGAGGGGGTAATGTAATGAGAAAAATCGCGATATTAATGATTGCATTCTTAATGCTTTTAGCTGGCTGCTCAGGAAAAACGGATCAAGCTTCCACAAAAAAAATTGATGGTGTTCCAGAAGGAGTTCAAGGGGGAATAAAAATTGGGGTCATTCGGAACCTCCCGTCTGATGACCATACAAAACAGTTTTTAGACGGTGCCCGCAGCGAAGGGGAATCTTTTGGGTTTAAGGTAGATACCTTTATCGCAGAAAATGATGATGCTAAGTTTCAGGAACTTGTGGCACAGGCAGTTCAAAAAGATTATGACGGGCTAATTATTTCCCATGGTAAAAAGGATTATTCCTATGAAATGATCAAACCAGCATTGGACAAAGGAATGAAGGTAGTTACTTTTGATACGGTTGTTGACAAAGATGGAAAAACCCTTGATGAAGTAACCACTACCTTTCAGGATGACTTCAAGTTAGCTGAACTCTCTTTGGATGAAATTTCAGCTTTGTCTACTGATGGAAAACCTGTTCGAGTAATTAAGTTATGGTTTGGACCAGGTGTACCGCCGCTTGACCGTAGGCAAACAATATATGAAAAGTATGAAAAAGAAAATAAAATTAAAACACTCGAAATAATTGGTCCTACAAACTTCCAGGATGTTCAGGGAGACGTTGGTGCAAAAGTCAGTTCTATACTTGCTAAGTATCCAAAAGGATCAGTTGATGCTATCTGGGGTTCATGGGATGAAATGGCAAAGGGTGCCTACAAGGCTATGAAGGACAACAACCGCATGGATATAAAGCTTATCTCCATCGATGTATCCAACCAGGACATGAACCTTATGAGGGAGGAGGGTAGTACATGGTTGGCTACTGCCGCTGTTGACCCGCGCCTTATAGGTATAGTCGACATGAGGCTCC
>JAIMAD010000538.1 GCA_023512145.1 Bacillus sp. (in: firmicutes)
TCCCTTAGAATACAGGGCTAAAGCCGCCTAGTGTCGTTTATTTATTTCCACTGTCTACTTGACAGGGGGCAGTTCACTTTCATGGTGCCTGATACCTTTTTCTTTCTATTCCCTTTTAATCAAATTTGGATAATTTCCTTTGTAAATACTCTCTTCTTTCCACGATATACTCCTTTATAACCGCTAATTCCTTATCGAATTTATCAATAGTTTGTTTTTTATATGGATCCTGGAGCACATATGGTCGAACCAATTGGAGGTAATATTCAACTTTTGGAATCATATATTCTACTGTAAATTGATGTTTCATGATTTCTTCAAGCAGTTGTCGATATTGCTTTCGAAAACTCCCGACAGCTAACAGCCGTGCGGTTAAGGTATTAAAGCCCTTAACTGGGACATAATTTGCAGCCATTTTCTTTCCATTTACATCCCTTCCCCATGTTGCATCATAATCCCAAGGGATTACTTCAAATAAGCCAGTTTCACTATTTCTGTAGAGAGCATAGTTATGAACAAATCCATCATAGTTTGAGGTGAAAATTATTCCTGCAATCCAGGTGAGGTATTTTTCAATATTTACAAATTTTGTAATTTCCCTTTCAAATTCACTATTGGCAATTGTATTGATATTAAAAATGAAATCCTGCAAATAATAGTCTTCTGATGCTACTCCCCATTTTCTCTCATACCCCACTTCTAGTGATTTTTTTGTCTCCTTGTCTAAATCACTCATCAGTGAAAAGTTTGCATCTCCATCAATCGCATAAAAAATACTACCGTTCGGAAGCTTCCTTCTTTTTATAAACCATTCATCCACTGATTCAATTTCTAAATAAAGCCCTTCCGCTTTCCCATTTTGAATTAAAAACACATGGTGTGATTGTGGGGATAAAATACCAAGCTCAGCAAAAAAATCAAACGACAGTTTATTTCGAATAAATGAAGGATCCATGAACTCGGCATTCAAATGAAGTTGTTTTGAACCATTAAAATTACTTGGTTTATAAAAAGAAATTTGAAAAGACTTTTTAGGAAAAGCGCGAATATGAGATCCCCGATAGCTTAGGTCAATTTCAAGTTTTTTTCCTTCAACCGTTAACAGTGCTGGTACTGGTTCATCAATCCAAATGTCTCTTTTCAGTTCCTTTAAGTCATTTGGTTTAATATAAAGCTTGTATTGTGTTATTGTGGCAGTCTCGTCCATGTTTTAACTCCTCCTCCCTTTAATCGTATGAATGGATGATGGCGGAGGTCACAATTGTAGGGCATTTTTTCTGTATATAGGCTTTTGTCCCATACAAAAGCAAAGGTATATACGTAAATTAGTAAAAGAAGAGTGAGTTTTATAGATAAAATATGTATTTTGGTTTTCGTACTCCCTTTTCAGGATAAAGAGGAGGTGCAATGGTGAAAGAATTTACAGCGGAGGATATACAAAGAGCTGCCGATGAAGTAAGGCGTGGTGGTTTTGGTGACTTCATGTTCAGTAACCCAGGCCAGAATCACACCACAACACGCCGGAGAACATCAAAACGAAGAACTAAAAGTCGTCGGGTGACTTCACGCAAAAACACATCTAGACGCAATACGTCTAGATGTTGCAATATTTCCGGATGGAGAAATACTTCACGTGGTAATAATCAAATGAAAAGCTATTGGAAAGACGGGAATATGTGTGAATTAAAAATTCGAAGACGCAAGTAATTATCTTAATGAGCAAAGAAGGGAAAGGAAACAAAGTAACATTCCCTTCTTTTGTTTATCCAACTACTACTTTTTTTCAGGAATCACACAGTTGCCATCCTCACAGCTTGCATCCTCCACAGTTGAAAGATCCTGCAACACTGGTGATTTTGTTTCTTCCTGCCATGCTTTTTGAAGGGCACCCGTGAAAGTTTGCACCGGTTGTGCACCCGAAATTGCATATTTTTGATTAATGACAAAATACGGAACTCCGCGAACACCATATTGCTGGGCAAGTGCTTCATCTTGGCGCACATCACTTGCATAGGCATTTTCATCAGTAAGAACATTTAATGCTTCTTGGCGATTTAATCCTTCAGCTGCAGCAATGTCTGCCAATGTCTCAACGTCCCCGATGTGCTTAGATTCTGTGAAATAGGCATTGAGAAGCTTTTCAGAAACCTCTGCTGCTTTTCCCTGCGTTTTTGCATACTTTGCCAAGCGATGAGCATCAAACGTATTCGTTGGTTTCATATCATCAAAATTGAAGGTTAAACCAACCGTTTCTGCCTGCTGGCCAACCCCAAGATTTGATTGTTTAGCTTTCTCAATACTCATGCCGTATTTTGTGGCAAGTACCTCATGAATATTTTGGCTACTATATTTTGGCGAATTTTGGTCAAGTTCAAAGCTTTTGAATTCTACCTCTATCTGATCTTTATTGGGAAATTGATTTAACGCCTCTTCTAACCTGCGTTTTCCAATATAGCAAAATGGACATACATAATCAGACCATACTTCAATTTTCATGGAGACACCTCTACTTTCTTCAATTAAGAAATATAGTAACACAAGATGGATGAAAACCATGTAAAGATGCTCATGACATTGTTTAACAACGACTCGACAACTCTACAAAGAAAGTTTCCATTTCTGCATACGATTCATTCTACTCAAATAATTATTCTATTTTATGGCAAACTAAGATTATTAAATATTTAGGAGCATATTCCATCACATGGACAATTATACAAACAACAATACTGCAAGACGCTATAAAGCACATGTAAGTATTTGGGGTACCACTCAATTACACC
>JAIMAD010000539.1 GCA_023512145.1 Bacillus sp. (in: firmicutes)
TCCGGTGTGAGCGATTTGCTCATCATATATAGCCCGTATAACACTTCGGCCGTATCCGCACTCGTCAACCATCGCATAAGTTTGTCAGCCGGAGCCCATGGCTCTTGTCCTAGCTTTTCTGGACTTTGCGCCATCACTTTTTCCCATGCCGTTTTCGCAAGCTGTTTGTGGCCGGTATGGTATGCCGAATGCGCAAGCCAATAATAAAACGAATAGTCGCCGTCAAACCCGATTTTATACAAATGGCGCAGCCATTTAAACGCGAGATCAAAGCGGCCGACGAGCGCAAATGTTGCGCCTAGTTTGTAGCGATGTTCGATTAAAAACGGATGCACACATGCCAACTCGTCCACCAACCGTTGTACCTGTTCGTCCTCTTGCAAATAGTGCGAAAAAACAAGGCGGTTGCAAAGCGCGTGCAAGTTGCCAGGATTTTTTTCAAGTACGTCATCGAGAATTTGCTGCGCCCGTTCCGCATTTCCCATATAAAAATACGCAAGCGCTAAGTTGTTGTATGCCGACCAAAACTCTGGAAACTCCTGCACCATTGTTTCTAAGACGTGAATCGCTGCCAAAAACTCGCCTTTTTCTAACAACATCCGCGCTTTTTCTTGCTTTATAATTAGTCAAAATGACACCTCACTTTGTTAAATCATACCATAGCTATCCAATAATTGAAAGGAAGTGGGCTATCCCGCTTCAATTCGATCTAAATTAATCCTCTTTACGGAACACAAGAATTCAACGATTTTATGGTATACTTAAAGTGGTATATAAAAGGGGTGTTGATTTGAAAGGCTCAAATAACCGATACAAACTCGGTCAAACCGTTAGCATTAAAGTGACTGGTGAGGTCGTCACAATTTTAAAATGGCAATATGTAAAAAATATGAAAAGATATTCTTATATTGTTAAAGAACACCCAGAAACATTTTATTTTGAAGAGGAATTACAGGAACAGTTGATATTATCCTAACTACACAAAAAAGAAGACCCATTAGCTGAATTGGTCTTCTTTTTTGTGTAGTTATCCTATTTCTAAAACTCTGCATTCCCTGGTGTTCTTGGAAAGGGAATTACATCTCTGATATTTGTCATTCCTGTCAGATACATAATTAACCGTTCAAAACCAAGTCCATACCCTGCATGTTTTGTTCCGCCATATTTTCTTAATTCTAGGTACCACCAGTAATCCTCTTCATTCATACCAAGGTCATTAATTTTTCCAACCAAAATTTCTTCACGTTCTTCACGTTGACTTCCGCCAATTAATTCACCAATCCCAGGAACAAGTAAATCGGTTGCAGCAACAGTTTTATTATCTTCATTTAATCTCATATAGAAGGCTTTGATTTCTTTTGGATAGTCTGTTACAAATACCGGACGTTTATAGACCTTTTCACATAAATATCGTTCATGCTCTGTTTGGAGGTCAGATCCCCATTCAACCGGATAAGCAAATGTCTCACCGGAATTTATTAATAACTCGACTGCTTCTGTATACGTCACACGCCCAAAGTTGGACGCATAGGCATTATTAAGACGATCTAACAACCCCTTTTCAATAAAGCTATTAAAGAAGTTCATTTCCTCAGGAGCTTGTTCAAGCACATAACCGATTACATATTTAACCATTTCTTCAGCAAGATCCATAATGTCTGGAAGCTCAGCAAAGGCAAGTTCTGGTTCAATCATCCAGAATTCAGCAGCATGTCTAGCCGTATTAGAATTTTCTGCTCTAAACGTTGGTCCAAATGTATATACATTCCGAAATGCTAGCGCAAATGCCTCTGCCGAGAGTTGGCCACTAACAGTTAGATTGGTTTCTTTATTAAAGAAATCCTTAGTCAAATCGGTTTTACCATCACCATTTTTTGGAGGGTTGTCCATATCGAGTGCTGTCACACGGAACATCTCACCTGCACCTTCTGTATCACTGCCGGTAATGATTGGTGAGTGCACATAAACAAATCCTTTTTCTTGGAAAAATTTATGAATCGCATATGAAGCTATCGACCTTACACGGAATACAGCTGAAAATGTATTTGTTCTAGGTCTTAAATGGGCAATTGTTCGTAAATATTCAAATGAGTGCTTTTTCTTTTGTAATGGAAAGTCAACATTTGAAGTACCTTCAATAACTATGTTTGTTGCTTTAATTTCAAAGGGTTGTTTCGCTTGTGGTGTATAAATAAAGTCTCCCTCAACAGTAATGGATGAACTAATTGGAAGTTTGGAAATATCCTTGAAATTCTCTAATTGCTCATCAAAAACAATCTGTACCCCTTTAAAGAAGCTTCCATCATTTAATTCAATAAAACCAAAGGTTTTGGAATCGCGAATTGTCCGAATCCATCCAGATAACTGTACCTTCTGTTCAACGTAGTTTTCTGTATTTCTATACAAACTCTTGATTACTGTTTGTTTCATTGGGTTTCCTCCTAAATTTCTATGTATAACTAAAAAAAACCTCTAGCCCAATTTGGACGAAAGGTAAAATCCAGCGGTATTATCGTCGTGATGCTTTTATCCCTTCAATATTATCTAAAATACCATAGCAATGACGTAGTTTTCAACAATTTTTCCGTTTTCAATGATAAATTATTTTCGTTTTTTGTAAATCATCTTGAAAATGTGCCATATCGTGTCCCAATTTGTTCAAAAAGCCATTCTTGGCGATCAGTTAAGGTTTCTTCACAATTAAGGAATAAATGATCCGTATTATACCAAATGATTTTTTTAGGAGAGCTTGCAGCATTAAAAAAAGAGGTCACTTGGTC
>JAIMAD010000540.1 GCA_023512145.1 Bacillus sp. (in: firmicutes)
CTTCAACACCATCAAGTAAGTCGAAGTAAGGAACATTTAGATACTGAAAATTTTCTCCTTCAATTTTCCAATCTGCAAAGTCAATTTCATTGCGGACATCTAAGATAAATAACTCTTTCTTGTTAAATACCTTTTTTGTTACTTCTTTTGATGTCATTACTTTTACTGTCATCCTAAAATTACCCCCCACAGTATATTAAAATACAAATTTTTTTGTTTTATCAATAATTTGGGGCGAAATACCCCACTTCTTAATTGGTTAAACTGTTCATTCTTCCCGTCCAATCGCTCATACCTGGTACTACATTTATGACCGTTTTGAATCCCTCTTCTGTTAACTTTTGTGCGGCAAGATCACTGCGATTTCCAGTACGGCAGATGACAAAGATTTCATCCTCTTTGTTTAATTCATTTAAACGATATTCTAATTCACCCAAGGGAATAGAAATGGCATTTGGAATATGATTAAATACAAATTCCGCTGCTTCTCTTACATCAATAACGACAATGGAATCATTAGATGCTAATTTTTCTTCAAGCTGTGTATTTGTAGTCGTATTGGGATGATTTCTTTCAATTGTTTCCTCATTAGTTGATTTTCTTAAATAATGCTTTAAGACTTCTCCATCTTCAATTGTACCTAAATATTGATGACCAGAACGTCCAGCCCATGCTTTAATATCAGCTTTTGATCCTTTGTCAGTTGCTTGTATCTCTAATACTTGACCTGCCTCTAGACCATTAATAGCTTTCTTTGTTTTAACAATCGGCATAGGACACGCTAATCCTTTTGCATCTAAGACTAAATCAGTTTTTAATGATGTCATAATGAAACCTCCTGTTTACCCTATAGGGTATTGCTTGAATTAAAAATTTTTACCATATTCTCTTAAACTATTATATAAATAAGTTAACATTTCCAAACTCTGCATCCGCTAAATAAGCTGCCACGCCTGCATATTCAATCTCATCCAATAATTCTTCCTGCTGAAGGCCTAAAAGGTCCATTGTCATGGTGCAAGCGACAAGTTTTATACCTTGTTCTTGCGCCAAATCAATCAGTTGTGGAAGTGTTAGGGCATTATGCTTTTTTATTACATTCTTAATCAATTTTGGGCCTATTCCTGCAAAATTCATATTTGAAATTCCCATCTTATCTGCACCTCTGGGCATCATTTTTGCAAACATCTGCTCCAAGAAACCTTTTTTAACAGGTACACTTTCATCTTTTCGTAAAGCATTCAAACCCCAAAACGTATGGAAAATAGTTACTTCGTGGTCATAGGCAGCTGCCCCATTGGCAATAATGTATGCTGCCATTGCTTTATCATATTCTCCACTAAATAATACAATCGTTGTCCTCTTCGTCTCTGTCAAGTTATTTCCCCCTTAATTTACTAATACGCGTATGGGTATATTTTGTTTTAAAAAAATTAGCCTTTCTTAATCCAAAACTTTAAAACATCCTTTTCCGCTTCGTGCTTCAACAGTTCATGACCACCAGATTTAGCCCAGGCAGTAAGATCTTTTTTTGCACCTTTATCCGTTGTATGAACTTCTAATATTTGACCAGATTCAATCTCTTTCATAGCTCTCTTTGTTTTTACAATTGGCATTGGACATGCTAATCCTTTTGCATCTACAATTTTATCTACAGTCATAGTTAATTTCTCCTTTGCGAATCGTTTATTACCAACATTACCCCTAGGGGTATATTACTAAATAAAGTGAAATGTGTCAACCCTTCAATTAGTTTATCTACTCTTGACAAGCAAATTAACCGCTGTTTTTATTAATTCATCTGTCTTTTCCCCGTTTTTATCTGCTTCTAAAACACAGTCAACTAAATTTGAACTGACAATGACACCTATCGTCCTATCGACAGCGGAGCGAACAGCTGACAATTGCGTGATAACTTCCTTACAATCCTTACTTTCTTCCATCATTTTTAATATTCCTCTTAGCTGTCCTTCCATTCGTTTAATTCTATTTTTGCTTTGATCAGTGTATTCCATTAATATTCCTCCTTGTAATATATGTTTAAGCCCTTCTTTAAGAGTTTAAATATTCCTCTTTTAAATGTTTGACCAACAAAATCCTGAAAGTCTCAAGACGGTGGATGCGCTACTCCGTAATCACCAACACCTTACTCCAGTAAGAAACGTGAAAGAATGACGGAGTTATAGTTATCGCTACCTTTACTATGATTTTCAGTAAATACCATTTACTCCGAATTGGTTTCGTGATTCCGTTTTTAAACAAATTACCCTTTGACATCTTTTATTTTTCAATTGACAAATTACCGCAGGTCTTATTGCTTACGGTATATTTTCACAAAGATATCTTTAAAGCAAGTATTCAAATTAAATATTAAGTTTTATATTATACCCTACCAGGTATTATTGTCAACTTTAATAAAGCAATTCTTGCATTCATATCGGGGTTTTTATATATGTTTACTTTTGTTGTTGTTCGAGAGAAGAACTTGTTTACATTCATTCCCATTTTCCTCTTATTACCTAATATCTTGAATTATTCTTCCCCGCAATAATAAAGTTAAATCAGTTCCTAAAAATCCCTCATTTAGTAAATGATCAAAACAACAAATACTCGTACAAAATGAAAGTGTATTTGGAGCCAAATTAGTGAATAGTTCAGCTTAAAAATACGCTTTCGAATGAGGGCATCAAAATAAAGAAATTTAATTAATTTTGACTCCTACTTCCGTTCGT
>JAIMAD010000053.1 GCA_023512145.1 Bacillus sp. (in: firmicutes)
GAGTAGGGAGAACCGCACGTGCTGGAAATTCAGGGATTGCCCTGACAGTTTACGAGACTTCTGATGAAGATGCATTAAACCGATTAGAAAAAATGGGCATCCAATTCAAACACGTGGATCTAAAAAATAACGAATTTGTTTCCGTAGACGATCGAAATAAGCGGAAAACGCGGATAAGACAAGAGGATAAGGCTGATGTGATAGCCAAATCAATGGTTCAAAAGCCAACAAAGGTAAAACCAGGCTATAAAAAGAAGATGCAAGGGGAAATGGATAAAATAAAAAAACGCCACCGTAAAATCGAGCAAAGAAAGAAATAGGGAGAGAAAAGGTATGTTGAGAATTGGATCGCATGTTTCAATGAGTGGAAAAGAAATGCTGCTTGCCGCGAGTAAAGAAGCTGTTTCTTATGGTGCGAATACGTTTATGATCTATACCGGAGCACCACAGAATACGAGAAGAAAAAAAATTGAGGATCTTAACATTGAAGCAGGAAGCAGGCATATGGAAGAGAACGGGATTTCTGAAATTGTCGTCCATGCTCCATATATTATTAATATCGGAAATACAACCAATCCAGATACGTTTGATTTAGGGGTAAGATTCCTGCGAACTGAGATTGATCGAACAGAAGCAATTGGCGCCAAGCAAATTGTCCTCCATCCTGGTGCACATGTAGGTGCTGGTTCAGAGGTAGGGATTAAGCGAATCATCGAAGGCTTAAATGAAGTGCTGACAGGAAATGAACAAACCCAAATTGCTTTGGAAACAATGGCGGGAAAAGGCTCGGAGTGTGGTAAATCCTTCGAGGAATTAGCAATGATTTTCGATGGTGTCAACCATAATGATAAACTATCCGTTTGTTTTGATACCTGCCATACCCATGATGCAGGGTATAACATTGTTGAGGACTTTGATGGTGTTTTAAATGAGTTTGACAAAATTATTGGCCTAGACAAACTAAAGGTACTCCATATCAATGATAGTAAAAATGCGATGGGTATGAGTAAGGACAGACATGAGAACATTGGGTTTGGTCATATTGGATTTAAGGCGATCAATTATATTGTCCACCACCCGCAGCTAACGAATGTGCCTAAAATCTTAGAAACGCCATTTGTGGGCGAGGATAAGAATAATAAAAAAGCACCATATAAATTTGAAATTAATATGTTTCGTGAAAATAAATTCAATGAAGACCTACTTAATTTAATTTTGCAGTCTTAATTTTACAAATAGAAAGCTGTGCTTATCTCAAGCACAGCTTTCTATTTAGTTCTTTGTAAATTGTATAAACAATTTATTTAATTCACGTGCTGTTTCAGGACCAGCGACTTTGGCAATTTCTTTCACCAAATGAGACCGCTGTGAATTATCAAAAATATTCACATTTTTCCCTCTTAAGTATTCGGCAATTTTTCTTGCCTGGCGCCGATTCACTGCTATATTAAATTGCTCTGCATATTTTACCAGTTCATCAGCAGTGATCGTATTTATTTTATGATTAATGATGTTTTCAAATATATTCACTTTCATCACTCCTCCATCCTAATGTATGAAGAAGTTCTAAGTGTGTGATTATAGATTTTAAAGGAGGGTATTCAATGAGTCATTGTTTTAGTAGCTTTACAATCAGAATGACCTATTGTATACTACTTGAAGTTAAATCGGAATGATTCTTATAATTGAAGGTGATGCGTTGACTATGCAATCGATCATTGAAATAAAAAAGCTTTTCTATCGTTATGAAAAGGAAATTGTCCTTGAGGACATCAATATTAACGTCCCTACTGGTTCCTTTTTGGCAATTGTTGGTCCAAATGGTTCTGGGAAATCTACATTATTAAAGTTAATTTTGGGTTTATTAAAACCTCAAAAAGGGGAAATTCTTTTATTTGGTCAGGAAATAAACAAATTTAAAGATTGGCAGCAAATCGGCTATGTTTCCCAAAAGGCAAATTCCTTCAATAGTGGTTTTCCTGCAACCGTATTTGAAGTAGTCTCGAGTGGTTTAACAAAAAAGCTTGGGATGTTTAAGTTTTTTAAAAAGGAGCATTCACAAAAAGTCTTTGCTGCATTGGACGCAGTGGATATGAAAAAGTTTAGTAACAAAAATCTTGGTGAGCTCTCAGGGGGGCAGCAGCAACGAGTTTTTATTGCCAGGGCCATTGTAAGTGAACCAAGTCTTCTTATTCTAGATGAACCAACTGTCGGTGTTGATGCAGAGAACGTCGATACTTTCTATCACATGCTAGATGATTTAAATGTAAATCGTAGAATTACCCTTTTATTGGTCACCCACGATATCGGGACGATATCAGATAAAGTCTCACATGTTGCTTGCATAAATAAACATTTGTATTTTCATGGTGAAACCCATGAATTTGAACAGTTTCAAGCAGATGACATGTCTAAGGTTTATGGTCATGATGTACAGTTGATTGCCCATCATCATGAACACGGAGGGGTTGTAAAATGATTCAAGGGCTCCTTCATTATGAATTTTTACAAAATTCTTTTTTAACTGGGCTGATGATTGGTATTATCGCCCCATTATTGGGTGTATTTGTTGTTGTCAGAAGACTATCTTTAATTGCTGATGCCCTAAGCCATGTGACCTTAGCAGGAATTGCCCTAAGCCTTCTTATTGAAAAAAATATTACAATGATGGCAGGATTAAATCCACTTTACATGGGAATGGTTTTTTCTGTTGGGGGCTCATTATTCATTGAAAAACTTAGAGGGGTCTATAATCACTACCAAGAACTTGCCATTCCGATTATCCTTTCCAGTGGAATTGGGTTAAGCGTCATTTTTATTTCGCTAGCCAATGGCTTTAATACTGATTTGTTCGGCTATTTATTTGGCAGCGTTTCTGCGGTGGGTAGAACAGACCTATGGGTTATTTTTATTATCAGTATTTTGGTCATTGTCGTAATTATTTTATTATATAAGGAATTATTTTTATTGTCTTTTGATGAGGAGCACGCAAAGGCTTCAGGAATTGCAGCAAAAAGTATTCATTTCATTTTTATTGTAATGGTTGCGCTTGTTATTGCAGCATCAATGAGAATTGTTGGGATTCTGTTAGTTTCTTCACTTATGACATTGCCGGTAGCCGCTAGTATCAGGATTGCGAAAGGATTTAAGCAGACTATCTTTTTATCAGTCCTTTTTGGTGAAATTTCTGTGCTTGGGGGTCTTTTTACAGCCTATTACCTAGACTTGGCTCCCGGTGGAACCATCGTAATGATTGCCGTTCTAATCTTAGTATTGTCCATTTTTTATAAAAAATTATTAATTAGTAAGGGGGTGCACTCAGGTGAACGTTCCTGAAGCCATTCAATACTTAAAAGAAAATGGATTTAAACAGACAGGCAAAAGAGAAGACATGCTTCAATTGTTCGCTGACAATGATAAATATTTAACCGCGAAGGAAGTATTGGATCTACTCAAGGATGATTATCCAGGGTTAAGCTTCGATACGATATATCGAAACCTGAGCTTATTTGTTACGATGGAGATTCTTGAGATGACGGAATTATCGGGAGAAAAGCATTTCCGGTTTTCCTGTTCAAGAAACCACCATCACCATCATTTTATTTGTCTTAGCTGTGGAAAAACAGTCGAAATTGAAACCTGTCCAATGAAAAGTTTAAGTGAAAATTTGCATGGATACACTATTTCTGGACATAAATTTGAAATTTATGGAAGTTGTCCGGAATGCCAATAAAAAAACAGCTTGTGTGTACAAGCTGTTTTTTTGTTATCTACTAATCGCTTAAATAAAAGTGCTAGCCATTTCTCGGTTGTTTCTGTTGTTGCTTAACCAATGTTCGACCCAGATATCGGCTTCTTTCCAGTTTTTTACACGGATTACACCTTTTGGGATTGGGTTTTGATTATAAGGTGTATCAAATAAGATTACAGGAATCCGACATTCTTCATGAATCATCACCGCATTATCATGTTTATCTTCGAAAAAGAGATTCACGTGATACTTTTTAACAGTTTCGATTTTATTATGTGAACCAATTAATTCAATATGATGAAAGGGTAAGCCCTTATCAATGAACCATTTTTTGGTAACATCAAGTAAATGGGCGCCTCGAGCACTAATAAAATATAATTCGTGTTTATGTTTCCACTTACTTAGTATCTTTTCCACGCCCTGAGCTACTGGGGACCCTTGATAAATTATTGGTTCATTTTCGATAAACCATTTTGTAAACTTCTCTTCAGAAACATTAACAAATGGTGTTAATTCATATTGGTTGATGTCCTCATAAAAAATATTCATGCCAAAGGCTTTATTAATATAGGGTATTATCGATGTTGGGGATGTGACGGTACCATCGATGTCTATTCCAAATCTTATCATTTAGGCTCACCTTCAAATTGCTATTGGAGTATCACTTATATTTTACCAAAGACAAGTGATTAATGAAGTAAATAATAAGAAAGTTTTTTCAAAAAATGAAATAAAGACCTAGTTTAGACAAACATTAACATACTAAAGAGGAGGAAAAGGCAAACAATATAAATGCTCCTATAACTGAAAGTGAGGGATTAGGATGGCAGATGAAAGAGACACAAAAGTGCAACAATCCTTACAAAATGCATATATTGGCGAAGACATCCCAAATGACCCTGCTGAAATCAGGGGAAAAACCGCTCCTGAGATTGCTGCACCTGTTACGTCAGAAACCTCTATCTATAGTGGAGAAAACGCTACGAAAAAGGATGCGACTGTACCAATTCATTCTTCAGAATATAAGGAAGAACATGCAGCGGAAATTGCTGCACCTATTCCTGTCATACGAAGAAGCGAACAAAATGAAGTAAGAGATAGAGCAACGGGTGGAACGGGAATGGGTACGCTTGCGATAGCACTGTCGATTTTATCACTGTTTGTGATGCCTATTCTTTTTGGTGCAGCAGGTATTGTGTTAGGGTTTGTTGCCCGGCGCAAAGGAGCCACAAGGCTTGGTGCGTGGGCAATAGGACTTGGTGCGGTATCGATTGTTATTGGTATCTTTATACTTCCGTTTTTTTAAGGAGAGCCACATAGGAGCAAAAAGAAACCCGGTATAAATACCGGGTTTCTTGCTGTTTAATCAACTTTAAGTAATTCGGCTTCTTCTGCCGCTTTTTTTTGAAAATATTCCTCGGCAACTTGATCAATTTCTTTCTTTAATTCTTCCACCAATTGCGCTTCAGGAACCTTGCGGACGATTACACCCTTCCTGAATAACAACCCTTCACCGCGTGCACCAGCGATACCGATATCCGCTTCCCTGGCCTCTCCTGGTCCATTAACTGCACAGCCAAGGACGGCCACTTTAATTGGAGCTTTAATTTTTAGAATGTATTCTTCAATTTCATTTGCAATGCTAATTAAATCAATTTCAATTCGTCCACAGGTCGGACAAGAAATTAATGTCGCTGCATTGGAAGAAAGAGCAAACACCTTTAAAAGCTCGCGCGCTACTTTTACTTCTTCCACTGGGTCAGCACTTAAGGAAATACGAAGTGTATTGCCGATTCCTTTGTTTAAGATTGCCCCTAATCCAGCCGCACTTTTTACGGTACCGGCAAAAAGTGTTCCAGATTCAGTAATCCCTAGATGGAGGGGATAATCGAACGCTCTTGATGCTTTATCATATGCTTCAATGGCAAGATTTACGTCAGAGGCCTTCATGGATACGATAATATCATGAAAATCCAAATCCTCGAGAATTTTGATATGGTGCAGTGCACTCTCGACCATACCATCAGCTGTTGGGTATCCATATTTTTCGATAATTCTCTTTTCGAGTGAACCAGCATTAACTCCAATTCGAATCGGGATTCCACGTGCTTTGGCGGCTTTTACAACTGCTTCTACTTTTTCCCGTTTTCCGATGTTACCTGGGTTGATTCTGATTTTATCTGCTCCGCCTTCAATAGCTATTAGTGCTAATTTATAATCAAAATGAATATCCACGACAAGTGGAATGTTAATTCTCTTTTTGATTTCTGGGATGGCGTACGCAGCGCGTTCATCTGGACAGGCTACTCGAACAATCTGACATCCTGCTTCCTCAAGGCGCAATATTTCGGCAACGGTTGCTTCGACATCATGGGTTTTTGTTGTTGTCATGCTTTGGATAAATAGTTCATTACTCCCGCCAACGGTTAAGTTTCCAACTTTAATTGGTCGAGTTTTTGTGCGATGGATTATTTCATTCACGTGTAATTCGCTCCTTCTAAATGGAATTCGAATAAGTATATAAAAGCAATTCGACTCTATTTTATCAGTCTACCACAATTTTTTACAAGAATAAGTATTCGCCTCATTATTTTGAGTAATCTGGAAAATGATATGTAGACCCGATTTGAATTGTTTCTGGCGTTTGGTTAGGATTTAATTTTCGAAAGTCCTCAATTAAGTCGGTTATCGATAACGGTAAAGATTTATTTAGGTGTTGTTCTACAATTGATATCACGGTTTCGCCAGGTTGAACTGTTGCATCAAAAGAGGGAATGACCGTATTAGTGGGCAATGTGCTTGTTTCGACCAAGGCAACCGCCTGCTGAGTACGGGAGGATGGGAGGGTCCCAACTGTTAAATCAAAATAGATTACATAAATGGTTAGCACAAAAAGTAAGAACCCAAATAACTGTTTCATCGGACAAGCCTCCAAAAAAGAAAGTTTGTACAAACGTATGCTTGTCCCAACGTTTAAAGAACTTCTTTATGAAAAAAACATCCAAATATGGATGCTCTTAGTTACTCTTTTTTGGTTTTGGTATTTCCTTTATGGCTAAAGATAAAACGATTATAACGACAAACCAGTTGATGAAAAAGCTGTTCGGCACAGGCGTTTTCATTGCTGCCATGATTGTAAAGAATAGTGTTGGCAATGTTTCACTGTATGCAGCCATTCTCCATAACTGGCGATAAGATAATTTGCTTCCAAAAAGGTCCTTTAATGCTAGTCCAATCAATGCTAATACTGATACTTCAATAAAACTAGCAGCACTTGATAATAAAAAGATGACCAACGAAATCAACGGAATGATGATACCCTTCGACCCGGCAATTGTGTCAATGATAGTTAGAAGGTCAGCCCTTGTGATTTCTAGTCCTTCCAACATCGAGTATGGATAGGAGTTATAATTCCCTGCGGTTGCTAAGACAAATTCATCCTTCAGCAGGGCAAATGCGTTCCCTTCATCTTGGACATCATCTTCGGATATTGTTCCTGTTGGATCGAGAATAATTGAAAAGTTATTCTTATCAATTGTAACTGGGACACTTGTATCAGTAGAAGGAGTCCCATTTTTTATCGAAAAAGCAGGTAATTCATCTTTAATGATTGTTTTTGCCGTATCTATTCCAGTGGTGAGTGCTGTGCTTAAGTAAAAAATTGAAGGCAGAATCGAAATAAATGTTAACAAAAAAACAAATACAATTGTTTTTCCTATTCCCTGAAAACGAAATAACGCGATATCCTTTGGAGAATAAATACTTTTATAAAATTGCTTGAAAATATTCATACTAAGACCACCTTTACCCATTTAAATCAAAAATACTATGTTTAACTTTGAAAACTGTATAGCGGGCGCTTCCGCTTTTCTAATTTGACCATTCCATTGTATCTTTTGTCAATCTTATATACAAGAATTGAAAGTTTCAATTGATTACTGAAACTATAGTAAGTGTTATCCGTATTAAGAAAAACGGACAAAAAAGGGAAATGGAACAAATGAAGAAATAAAAAAGGAGGGAAACAATGGATATTGTCTATTGGCTGATTATCAGTAGTTTATTTATTGTGGCATTTGTCGGTTTGGTTTATCCAATCCTTCCAAGTGTGTTGTTTTTATTAGCGGGATTATTATTATACGGTGTCTTTTTTAGCTTTCAGCCTTTTAGTTGGCTATTTTGGTTGATTCAAGGTATGTTCATCGTTCTATTGTTTGTGGCAGATTATATTGCTAATTTGGTTGGAATTAAAAAATTTGGCGGCTCAAAAGCAGGGGTGTGGGGGAGTACGATTGGGCTTTTGGTCGGGCCTTTTGTCATTCCTTTTCTTGGTATTCTGATTGGGCCGTTTATTGGAGCGATTGCGGCAGAGCTAATCGTCAACAAAAGGAATTTTACCGGAGCGCTTAAAATCGGATTTGGATCTGTTATTGGCTTCATTAGCAGTGTCATTACAAAAACAATTATTCAGGTAATCATGATTGGCTACTTTTTATGGGTTGTATTTTAGTACAATAAAAGCCCCCTCATAACGGAAGAGGGGGCTTTAGTCATTAGTCTAATCCACAAATTTCGAAAGCGCAATTTTGACAGTCGACTTCTTCTTTCAAATAACTCATCTTTTTTATTGTGAATTTTTGGTTATCATAGGAAATAATATCCTTCTCACGAAGCTCTTTTAAAGAGCGTTGAATAACTTCTCGTGTCCCATATGTTAAATTGGCTAATTCCTGGTGGGTTAATGGAAGGTCAATAAGTATTCCATTTTCTGTCATAACTCCATAAGAATTACATAATCGAATGAGAATGGAGTACAACCCGCCTTTTTTGCCATTCATGATTAAGTCTTGGCATTTCATTTGTGCCTTTAAATAACTTGTACTTAGCCAAGCAGCAGTGGCTTTCATTGCTTCAGGGTCCGTTAAAATGAATTCTTCAAATAGCTCCTTTTTAATAACGATCAATTCACAATCTGTGAGTGTTTTGGCATAAAATTGATAATGGGGATTAGCTTTGAAAAGTTGATACTCCATAATTAATTCACGATCATTTAAGATTTTTAATATAAAATCCTTGCCGCGTACATGGACGCGTCCTAAGGCAATACTTCCTTTAATCAATAAGTAAACAGACTGAGCAGAATCCTTTTCTTGAAAAAGAACAGAACCAGATTTAATCTTTTGGATAGATTCTTTTTTTTGGAAAAATTGAACCAACATACTATATATAGAGAAGCTACTTTTCTCCATCTTTTCCCACCCCTTAGACATTCTTCAACTTGATTAAAATCAATTATTACCATCATGTCAATAGAAGATTTACATGAATTGGAAGTGTTGCATGCTAGATATGACTTAAATCGTTGACAGAATGGCTTTTAAGTGAAACATGACAATTTTCCGAAAAAGTGCATTGTTAGATTATTGATTTTATTTTTTACGGTTTTTGAATAATAGTTTTCTAAGTGGGTATTTTATTTATGGTGGAATCAAAGCATTTTATTTGAAACGATGAACCAAGTTTGGTATCTTAAGTAGTAAGCTTTAGAAATATTCTAAAAAGTTAAGTTGCTTTTTTAGTTTAACTAAGGTCAATAAAATCATTTACATACGGAGGAGCGTTATAATGGCATTTGAATTACCAAAATTACCTTATGCAGAAGATGCACTTGAGCCACACATTGACAAACAAACAATGAATATTCATCACACTAGACACCACAACGCATACGTTACAAATTTAAACAATGCATTAGCAGGAAATGAAGAATTGTTAGCTAAATCTGTTGAAGAAGTAATTGCAAATTTAAATGCAGTTCCAGAAGCTGCTCGTACAGCAGTTCGTAACAATGGTGGAGGTCATGCTAACCATTCATTATTCTGGCAAGTCTTATCTCCAAATGGTGGCGGTGCACCTACTGGTGATTTAGCGGACGCAATCACGAGCAAATTTGGCAGCTTCGAAAGCTTCAAAGAAGAGTTTGCTAAAGCAGCTACAACTCGTTTTGGTTCCGGTTGGGCATGGTTATCCGTGTCTGGCGGCGAAATTGAAGTATCAAGCACAGCTAATCAAGACTCTCCATTAATGGAAGGGAAAACTCCAATTCTTGGTCTTGATGTTTGGGAACATGCGTATTACTTAAAATATCAAAACAAGCGCCCAGATTATATTGCATCCTTCTGGAATGTAGTTAATTGGGATGAAGTGTCAAAGCGTTATAACGAAGCAAAATAATAAGGCCACTTACGAAAAGGCAGCCATCGGCTGTCTTTTTTTTACAGATAAGAATGTATAAAATTTTTAACTTTGAGAATTGTCTGTGCTGCAGCGCCCGTACTGCTAGTGGAAATCGCTCTTCGAGTAAAAATCGTGTTAGGATTTTTACCTCCCTTCGATAAGTTAACACCTGAAACGAATCGCTCTTTAGTGTTTCCTTTATCTTCGTAGAAGCGCGCAAGGACGCATGTACCGCTAAACGGGCGCTTGCGCTTTTCTTATTGCCATAAATCATTGTCAATAAAATAGTGAATAAGAAAAACTGACTTGTTAAAGACTACCCTTAAGATAAAGGGGAGTTTTTTTATGGTGAAAAGGTTTAAGTTACTCGGGGATATAGAACTCACAAAAGATTTATCACTGCTGCTAATTATCGGCGGGTTATATTCATTAAGTATTGCTCTGTCCAACACATTTGTGAATATTTACCTATGGAAACAAACGGGGAAGTATTCGGATATTGCTCTTTATAACCTTTCGATTGTCATTTTACAGCTACTAACGTTTATTCTAGCGGGCAGGTGGGCTAAGAAAATCGACAGAGTCATCGTGCTTAGAATCGGGGTCATCTTTTTAGCTCTATTTTACTTAATGGTATTAATAACAGGGACAAATGCTGCTACCTATCTGTTTCTATTAGGGAGTCTGCTCGGAATCGGTTACGGTTTTTATTGGCTGGCCTATAATGTGTTAACATTTGAAATTACAGAGCCTGAGACAAGAGACTTCTTTAATGGGTTTTTAGGAATATTATCCTCTATGGGTGGGATGATTGGACCGATTACTGCTGGTATCATCATCACTCGTTTTGAAAAATTTACCGGTTATTCGATTGTTTTTAGTTTATCATTGGCCTTATTCGCGCTGGCGGTTTTCATGAGCTTTTCATTAAAACCAAGGCCAGCAGTGGGAAAGTATTATTTTAAGCGTATATTAGCGGAAAGAAAACAAAATGAAAACTGGCGTCTCATTACCAATGCCCATTTTTTTCAGGGCTTACGAGAAGGGACGTTTTTATTTGTTATCTCCGTCTTTGTATTTATTTCGACAGGGAGTGAGTTGGCTTTAGGTACGTTTGGTTTGCTGAATTCGGGAATATCATTCATTACCTATTATTTAGCATCGCGACTAATTAAAAAAACATCTCGAAAAAAGGCTATTCTGATTGGCGGTATTATGCTATATCTTTCCGTCTTGCTACTGGTTTGGGAAGTGAATTTTGTCAAACTGCTAATCTATGCTGGGGTGATTGCCGTTGCGTACCCACTATTGCTTGTCCCATATATGTCAACAACCTATGATGTGATTGGAACAGGATGGAAGGCAGGTGAAATGAGGATAGAGTATGTTGTCGTACGCGAAATCTTTCTGAATTTAGGGAGGATTGTCTCAATAGTAGCCTTTTTAGTGGCGATCACTTGGTTTAAAGAAGAAAAAAGTATTCCCATTTTACTGCTATTTTTAGGTGCAGGTCACACATGTATTTACTTTTTCATCAGGAGGATACATTTACCAACTATGTAATGCGCTGAGTATTCTATTAACTCACCGCATTTTTTTAATATGGTTGAACTTCGATTATTGTCCAGCAAGACGACTAGTGGCTTGAGTCATAAGCTAATTCGTTAAGAAGGATTAAGAACAAGCACTTGACGGCTCGTTTTATGCTTGTCAACACTGATCAAGGCGCTTCCTCTTTTTACATTTTGTCGAAGTTTGTAAAATTGGTAAGGGTTATTCATAGAAAAAAACTACAGTATCTTATATGATAAAGGGAGTTATGTTATGCCTTGATAAAAAGGAAGTGTATATAAACATTGGTTAATGAACAGAAGAAAAAAAAGAAAACACACGTTCCTTTTCGCTTAAACATGTTATTCTTCGTGGTGTTTTTGCTCTTTTCCATCCTCATACTAAGACTTGGTGAATTACAAATCGTTTTTGGTGATGATTTTAAACGTGAAATAGAACGGACTGAGGATATTACGGTTAATAACCCAGTTCCACGAGGGAAAATGTTTGACCGAAATGGAAAAGTTATTGTTGATAATACCCCGCTAAACGCAATCACTTACACCAAATATCAGAATTCAGATCAAAAAGAAATGATAAAATCTGCAGAAAAATTAGCACAATTAATTAAAAAAGATACATCAAAGGTTCGTGTGCGTGATAAACAAGATTTTTGGATATTGCTCCATCCTAAAGAAGCAGAAGCAAAGATTACTGAAAAAGAATGGGCATTATATGACCAACAAGAATTGGACGATAAAGCTATTTATAAGCTGCAGCTTGAGCGAATTACTGAAGAAGGAGATTTGGCAACTCTTACAGAACAAGAAATTGAAACGCTAGCCATCTACAGAGAATTTAATAGTGGTTATGCATTAGTCCCACAAATTATAAAAAATAAGGATGTCACTCCTAAAGAATTTGCCGTGGTGAGCGAAAATTTAGAGAGTTTACCTGGTGTTGATACGACAACCGATTGGGAACGAAAGTATCTTTTTGGTAATACTTTAAAATCAATATTAGGGGATGTAACATCCTCCGAAGCAGGGATACCTAAGGAGCAATTAGAGAAGTATCTTGCTCGTGGGTATAGTCGAAATGATCGGATAGGAAAAAGTTATCTTGAATTGAAATACGAAGATGTCCTTCATGGTCAAAAGGCAAAAGTAAAAAATGTGACAGATAAATCAGGTGAAATACTTTCTACTGAATTAATATCGGAAGGAAAGCGCGGTAAGGATCTTGTCTTAACAATCGATATGGATCTTCAGCAGCAGGTGGAAAAAATTATTGAAGAAGAAATGTTGGATGCAAAGAGAAAACCAGGTACTGCTCTCTTGGACCGTGCCTTTGTTGTCTTATTAGATCCACATACTGGAGAAATCCTATCGCTGGCAGGACGACAAATAGGCAAAAATAGTGAAACCGGCAATACGGAAATGTTTGACTTTGCTGGTGGTAATATTACGACAGCTTACAACATGGGCTCAGCGGTTAAAGGAGCGACCATTTTAACAGGTTATCAAACTGGTGCCATTCAGCCAGGGTCAACCCAAAGGGATGAACCGTTAATTATAAAAAATACACCGATAAAAAAATCGTGGAAAACATTTGGCACAATTAATGATTTAAGAGCATTACAAGTTTCATCAAACGTTTATATGTGGAAAACGGTTATTGCAATGGGAAATGGAAAATATATACCTAATGGCCCGCTTGCATTAGATACGGCGACCACCTTTAATACGATGCGGCAATCATTCGGTCAGTTTGGTCTTGGGACTCGTACAGGTATTGACCTTCCAAATGAAATGAGTGGTTTCCCTGGGTCTGAGAATAAGTCTGGTTTACTTCTTGACCTTGCGATTGGCCAGTATGATACGTATACACCAATCCAGCTTGCACAGTACGTTGCAACTATTGCCAACGGTGGTAATCGTGTGCAGCCACATATCGTTAAGGAAATACGCGAACCGTTAATGGAAAATAATGAATTGGGTCCAATTATCGAAGAGATTCAACCGAAAGTATTAAATCGTTTGGATATGAAGGATGAATGGATCGAGCGGGTCCAGGAAGGTTTTCGAATGGTCATGCAAGTGGGAGATGGTACTGCAGTTGGTACATTTAAGAGTGCTGACTATAGCCCTGCTGGAAAGACAGGGACAGCCCAAGCGTTTTATTACGGGTCAGATTCAACGAAGTATGGTACACCTGTAATGAACTTAAGTCTTGTCAGTTTCGCACCATCCGATAATCCAGAGGTGGCCATGGCTGTAGTTGTACCTTGGGCATATCAAGGAAATACTGGTCCAAGTGTCAATAATTTAATTGGTCGAAGAGTATTGGATGCATACTTTAACTTGAAGAAGACATCTCAAGGTGCAGAAGGAACCACAGCACCTTAGAAAAAACAAATACAAAACAAAACAATCAATAAATAGTATATCCTGAACACTTATCTCTAATAGAGGTAAGTGTTTTTTGTTATTAAGAATCAAATTTGAGCATGATAATGTTATTAACCTTTCTTAAGAATGAAAGGGGATGTCTAGGAAGTAATCGATTTACAAAAGATTCATATAAATTTACAAAACCTTTACATCCAGTTAAAACTCAGTTAACAGTTTAAGTTTATTCTTAAACATGTAAGAGAGACAAACATTATCTACACCAAAATTTATAGGGGGAATAAAGATATGAAGAGCTTTAAAAAATTAGCACTGGCGTCTTTGATGACTGGAGTGTTTGTAATCACTGCAGCTTGTGGAGCACAAGGCACAGATGACACCAAGGAAAAAACTGGTGCAGAAACAAAGCAACTTCAAGGTGAAATCAAAGTAGACGGTTCATCCACAGTATTCCCAATCATGGAAGCAGTTGTAGAAGAATATAGCGCAGTACAGCCAAACGTAAAAGTTTCGGTTAGTTCCTCAGGGACAGGCGGAGGATTTGAAGCATTCATCGCTGGTGAAACAGCACTAAGTAACGCTTCTCGTCCAATTAAAGACGAAGAAATTGCAAAGCTTAAAGAAGAAGGTATCGATTACACTGAACTTAAATTAGCATATGATGGCCTCTCAGTTGTTGTAAATAAAGATAATGATTGGGTTGACCAGTTAACGATTGATGAACTAAAGAAAATATGGAT
>JAIMAD010000541.1 GCA_023512145.1 Bacillus sp. (in: firmicutes)
TTTCACACCTGGGTGATTAAGATCGGTTGTTTTGTATACCATTTCAGCCTCTATCTTTTTATTCGGGATAAATAGTTCCAACACGTCCATTACACCATAGACAATACCATTTTTATGGAGATTTATCGTTTCACCCGTTTTAAGTTCCCTTGCTTTTTGTTTATCAATGGCTAACGTTATCGGTATCGACCATGGTAACCCATTTGCCAGTCTCATAGTATGAACAACAGAGTCATAATCTGCTTTTCCCATAAAACCCTCAAGCGTACTATACGCTCCATTTGCAATAAGCTCCAAATCACTTAATTCTAAAACAGAAAGTTCGACTGATTGACAAGAAAAATCTATAGGAACATCGTGGCAGATTCTATTTACCAGTTTCCCGCCATGGGGCACATTTTCACTCATCATATATCCCTCCTTATGCACACTGAATTGGTTTTAATTTAGTTTCGCAACCCACTTATTTTTCATGAAGTCCGCATTCAGTTTTCGATTGACCTGCCCAACGGCCTGAACGAGTATCCTCATCTTCTGTAACAGGCTTTGTACAGGGGAAACAGCCGATGCTTGGATAGCCTTTGTCGTGTAACGGGTTATAAGGAAGATTGTTTAAATGAATATAGGTCATGATGTCTTCCCATGACCAGTGGATGAGGGGACAAATTTTAATTTTATGAAACTTTTCATCTTTATTTATATATTCGGTTTTACTTCTTGTAGGGGATTGCTCACGCCTTAGACCAGAGATCCATGCTGTAACATCCTGTAGGGCCTCCTTTAAGGGGACAACCTTCCTCAGGTGGCAGCAAAGATTGGAATTATGACTCCATAACTCTTCTCCAAACCTCGTCGTTTGTTCTTCTAAAGATACCTTTGGTTTAATTAGTGTAATTTGTAGCGTTGGGTACCGCTTTTTTACTTTGTCAATTAATTCATAGGTCTCAGGAAAATGGAGCCCAGTATCGAGGAAGATAATTTTTGCGTTCTTATTTACCTTATAAATTAAATCAATTAACACAATTCCCTCTGCTCCGAAGCTGCAAGAATAAACGATAGCCTCTTTATATTCCATATAGGCCCATTTTAATACATCTAAGAAATCGTGATTATTACCCAAAAGGGCAGCTACCCTCTCATCATCCCAATTTTCATATGTGACCATTTCATCCAATTAACTACCTCCATCTATCCTTTTTGCTAACTTGGAATTATTGTTAGTGTGATACAGGCATTGTTTCCGACAATTATCTTATTCATGTTATTAATATCGCCGTACTGGGAAAAGGAAATTATCGCTCTAATCCACGCACCATGCCCAAACACTAAAATATTATTTAACTTCTTATATTTTTCTAAAAACAATACAATTCTTTCTTGTAAATTGCTGATACTTTCTCCTAAAACCAATTTTAGGGGATTTCGAGTCCATTGATGCCCATATTCCTCGAGAAGTTTTTCCTTTGGCAGACCCTCAAATGGACCGAAATCTAATTCGTCTAGAAGACCATCGGTTTCGTATGTGAAACCATATACTTGAGCTGTTTGGTGAGTTCGTTTTAGGTTACTTGCCAATACGATATCAAAGGGTGCTACTCTTTTTAAAAGTTGTTGATTCTCCACAATACCATTAGATAATTCTTCAGTTATTGGAGAAAGCTCAATATCTCTCCTCCCTTGCAGCCATGTTTTTTTATTCCACTCTGTGCGAAGGTGTCTGATTAACGTTATTTGCACACCTTATCCTCCAAAAAGAACGTTTCACTTCTTAGGCCACAGCGTTGAGCTTCTAATATTAAAACATCTTGGAGTTTCACATTTCCTAAATTGACGTTCGGCCCTATTTCTCTGATAAAATACATTTGGTGTTTTGCTGAAGGTGCTTCAAATATGATTTTTTTACTATCCAAATCATGTAGTATCTCTTGAATCAAGTCGGATTTGATATTGCCGCATTGTTCATAAATACCTGAGGTCCCAGAGTCTCTTCCTTCTGTAATGACATAATCACAGCCTGCATCGAGAAAAGTCCTTATCTCTTCCTTCCATTCAGAAATAGACATTTCTTTAATTGGATCTTTAGAACCAACCTCTGCGATTACATGGAAGTCATTTTTTAATTGTGAAATGTATTGGAGGCGTTTTTGAATTGGAATATCGAGCGTTCCATTCGAAACTTCAATCCAATCAATACCCAAATTTTGTAAAAATATTAAATATTCAGGAATTTTATTTTGATAAACGCATTTTTCAAATAACGTTCCTCCACAATAGGTCTTAATATGATATTCCTTATAAAGTTCAACCTTTTCCTTTATGTTTGGCGTTACATATGCTGAACCTATACCTAGCTTCGCTATATCAATGATGCCGCCATAATCCGATAAAATATTTTTTAATTCGCCCATCGGAGTTCCGAAATCGATAACCGAAGTCAAACCGTATCTTCTGATTCCTGAAGTCCTTTCCGGTATTGATAAAAAACTCATAGGGAATCCGCCTCCTCTATTTTTCTAGGATAGATTATTCGAAAAATGGGTGAATGTGTATATTATGGGCTTTATCCCCTCAGAAATAGGCATTTGCCTTGGTATAAACTCTTGTTTCATTCCAAACAATAATAGGGTGTAATTTCATAGTTAGGGGTGCAATTCATTGCCAAAGCAAAAACATAAGGGCTTGACAATTACTGCAATCGGTTCAATCCCACTT
>JAIMAD010000542.1 GCA_023512145.1 Bacillus sp. (in: firmicutes)
GTGAAGGGTTCCATTTTTGTGTCATATTGTTTGGTTATATCGGTTTTACCGCTACAACCAATTCACCTCCTATGAAACTGTTTATTTGAGAGAATCTTATTGTAAATTGATATGTGGTTACTGAATTATTTGGGGTATTATGGGAACCGATAAAATGAAAACAACAAGATAATAATATCACAAGAATTTTCAGAAATCAAATAAATATACATAAATTCGGATAAGAAAACCGATAGAAAGGATGGTAAATAAAGGAGTAAAGGCAATTGTGTAAACGTTTTCAAGATGGTTAAAAAAATAAAAGGGAGTTAATATTACTCCCTTTTTTGCATAAATTATGAATATTTATTCGTCCTTCAGTAAGGAAAATGCATTTCTAACCGCATGTAATGTTGCTTCGACATCCTCTATAGTATGGGAAATTGTCAGGAACCATGCTTCATATTTTGAGGGTGCAAGATTAATTCCTTGATGAAGCATATGCATGAAGAACTTTGCAAACATGGCGCCATCTGTGTTCTTGGCCTGATCATAGTTTTCAATTTTTTCATCTGTAAAATAAACAGTAAAAGCACCTTTCAAACGATTTATCGTAATTTGGATACCGTTTTGTTTGGCAGCTGCTAAGATTCCCTCTTCAAGCAGAGAACCTAACTGATCAAGGTAGTCATAAATTCCTTCTTGTTTTAATACTTCAAGGCAGGCGATACCGGAAAGGATAGAAGCGGGGTTCCCGGCCATTGTTCCTGCTTGATAGGCATTACCGAGAGGGGCTACTGTATCCATAATTTCTTTGCTTCCACCATAGGCACCTATCGGCAGTCCACCACCAATTATTTTTCCGAGAACGGTTAAATCCGGCTGAATTCCCAATAAATCTTGGGCACCACCGTACATAAAACGGAAAGCGGTGATCACTTCATCATATATGACTAGTCCGCCGGCATCATGTGTTAGGTCATTGACCTGTTTTAGAAAACCGGGGTTTGGTTCAACAATTCCAAAGTTTCCGACAATCGGCTCAACTAAAACAGCTGCGATTTGGTCGCCCCATTTGGCGATTGCCTCCTTAAATGGCTCGATATCATTGAAAGGAACAGTAATTACTTCTTGAGCAATACTTTTTGGCACACCAGCAGAATCTGGGATACCAAGTGTAGATGGGCCAGAACCTGCAGCGACTAAAACAAGGTCAGAGTGACCGTGATAACATCCGGCAAACTTAATGATTTTGTCTCTGCCGGTGTAGGCGCGGGCAACGCGAATTGTAGTCATCACTGCTTCTGTCCCTGAGTTCACAAAACGAACCTTATCCATGGATGGAATGGCTTCCTTTAACATTTTGGCGAATTTCACCTCATGTGGTGTTGGTGTACCGTATAGAACTCCACTTTCAGCGGCACGTTTGATTGCTTCAGTAATATGTGGATGGGCATGACCGGTAATAATAGGTCCGTAAGCGGCGAGATAATCGATATACTGATTTCCGTCGACATCCCAGAAGTATGCTCCTTGGGCACGTTCCATTACGACTGGAGTACCTCCTCCAACTGCTTTATAGGTCCTTGATGGGCTGTTAACTCCGCCGACAATATGTTTGAGTGCTTCATTATGTAACGTTTGAGAATTTGTAAATTGCACCATATTTCCTCCTTCAATTGTTTCATTTCTATTTTATCACTTTTTTCTCTGAGTCTAAGTATTTTTACTTTTAGAAAATTTGTTGAAGTGCATGACAGTTGTTTTCCCTGCGATATTTGTCTAAACTAATTCTTTAGGAGTTATGATGATCGGGAGGAAATAAAATGAGTAATATCATTGAAGTGAATAATTTACGAAAAGAATTTAAAGCTTACTCTAGTCGAAAGGGTTTAAAGGGTGCGTTTAGGGATTTACTAACGCGTAATTATAAAATTGTTCCTGCTGTCAACGATGTAACTTTTTCAGTAAGAAAAGGTGAAATGGTCGGCTATATCGGTGAAAATGGAGCCGGAAAATCAACGACTATAAAAATGTTGACAGGAATTTTAACCCCCACATCAGGGGAAATCACTATAAATGGAATGAATCCACATAAAGAACGGGAGAAATTTGTGCAAACCATTGGCGTGGTTTTTGGTCAACGTTCGCAATTATGGTGGGATATTGCTGTACAGGAATCCTTTCGACTGTTGAAAAAGGTTTATAAGGTATCTGATGAAGATTATAACAATCACATGGGTCATGTCATCCGTACGTTAGACATTGGGCCACTTTTAGATAAGCCGGTTCGAAAATTATCACTCGGACAGAGAATGAGGTGTGAGCTTGCGGCAGCACTGATTCACAACCCACCCTTATTGTTTTTGGATGAACCAACAATAGGCTTAGATGTTCTTGTCAAGCTAAAAATTCGTGAATTTTTAAAAGAAATAAATGAGAAGTATCAGACAACGATCCTCCTGACAACACACGATTTATCTGATATTGAAGCATTGTGTGAACGCGTAGTCATGCTCGACGAAGGAAAGGTCATTTATGACGGGGCGCTAAAGAGTCTACAGGAAAAATGGGGAGAAGGGAAAGTGCTGAAGTTCCAGTTTTTGGAACATGTTGGTATCGCTGCCGTTAAGAATCTTACTAGAGGACTCCCAGTTGTCTGGGAACTGGAGGAAAAAGAGCAAATCTTTACGGCCTCCCTCGATGATAACGATGAACTCATTTCT
>JAIMAD010000543.1 GCA_023512145.1 Bacillus sp. (in: firmicutes)
CAAAAGTATTAGCTGCCTTCGCTGATCAATTTCCACTTGTAGAAGTAGAAATAATTATTTCCAATACAGAAGAAGTTATTAACGGAGTTCGAACAAATGACCTTGATATAGGATTAATCGAGGGCGAAACCAGTAGTCATGATATTCACATAGAGTCCTTTATGGAAGATGAAATGATTGTTATAGTTCCTTCAAACCATCCTCTATCGCAAATGAGACTGATTGAAAAGGATATGTTACAGAATCAAATCTGGATTTCTAGAGAGGTTGGATCTGGAACACGAACATACATGGATAAATTCATTTCCGAATTAGGCATACACATAAAACGCACCTTTGTTTTTAGCAGTAATCAAGGAGTAAAGGAAGCTGTCAAAGCTGGGTTGGGAATTGCTTTGTTATCTCGATGGGCAGTGGATCGAGAAATAGATACAAATGAGATACGTGCTTTGACTTTAAAAAATAAAAAAATTACAAGACCTTTTTCTATTGTTCAAAGGAAAATTTCTGATGAATCCAAAGCTATAAAAATGTTTCTTCAGAAAATCGATGAATTTCGCATGAAAAACTAAATACTGAAATGGAATATAGAGACCAGACACCAAATAGATTGATAATTAAAAATGGATAAATGTAACACTTATGAACAATTTTGTTCTAACCACACTAAATACTATAGAATACTCATCAATTGGAGGAATTAAAAATGCTTAAACCTAAGGAAACTCCACACAATGTGAGGCTTACCGCTCCTGAGATTGCAAATCTATGGTCACAGTATCAAAATGATACTATGGCAATTTGTATTTTTAAATACATGCTCAAAATCACAGAGGATACTTCCATTCGTCCGATTTTGGAGTTTTCACTGGGCCTAGCCACTGGACACATTACAATAATTAAGGAATTTTTCATGAAAGAAGGATTTCCAATTCCACACGGGTTTACTAATGATGATGTCGATTTAACAGCTCCCAGGTTATACTCAGATCAATTTTGCTTAACCTATACCTACATAATGAGTGTCAATGGATTAGCTGGATACGCAGCAGCTTTATCGACCAATATGCGCAGGGACATTCGTGATTATTTTGTTAAATGTCAAACGGAAACAATGGAACTTTTCAATAATACTCTTGATTTACTACTGGAAAAGGGGATTGTATCCAGACCACCTTTCCTCAACCCGCCTGCATCGGTTGAGTTTATTGAAAAACAGGCTTTTGTAAAAGGATTGCTTGGGGGTAAAAGACCATTAAACTGCATAGAAATTAGCAATGTGTTTTGGGATCTGAAGAAAGTCCAGTTAAGCAAAGCTCTCGCGATTGGATTTGCCCAAACCGCAAAATCCCAGGAGGTACGAAATTATTTGTGGCGTGGCATTGAAATTTACGCCAAACATATTGAAGTTTTAGGAACCTTAATGTCCGACGATCATTTACCTCAGCCGAAATCTGATGATGGGGAAATATCCAATTCAACCACACCAGCCTTTTCAGATCGCCTGATGATGTATCATAAAACATTATTAGGTGCTACTACCATCGGTTTTTATGGTACAGCTATCGGTACATGCCAACGGATTGATCTATCAATCCATTTCTCAAGACTTATTGTTGAAATGGGAAAGTACATGGAAGATGGATTTGGAATAATGATTGAAAATAAATGGGCTGAACAACCACCAATGGCTGATGATAGAGGAGAAATAGCAATAAAGCAAAAACAAAAAAATTGAAACACAAAAAAAGACACCAGTTGGAGATTTTGTGTCTTTTCTTGTTTTTCACCTTACTTAAAATGTATTATTTAGTAAGCAGTCCAACCAGCATCTGCGGTAACAACTGTTCCGTTAACAAAGCTAGCATCATCTGAAGCAAGGAATAACGCAACTTTAGCAATATCTTCAGATTCACCCATTCTTGGGTTTAAATTTATCCCTGCCATTGCTCTTTCCATACCAAACTCATTTGGTTGATAAATTGTGGTACCTATATTAGTGTTTACAGCACCAGGTGCAATTGCATTACAGCGAATTCCTAATGTGGCATACTGAAAGCCTACATTCTTAGTTAATCCCACCACTGCGTGTTTTGCTGCTGTATAAGCGGCACCTGCTCTGGAACCCATTAATCCACCTGCCGAAGCAATGTTTATAATAATACCACTTCTTTTTTCTGTAAAAATTGGAAGTGACTTTCTTATCGCACGCATTGGGCCGCTTGCATTGATTGCAAAAACTCGTTCCCAAAGCTCATCAGTCACATCACCTGCTGGAACAAAATTATCCATTATACCTGCATTATTTACCAGAATATCCAATGTGCCATATGTGTTTACAGTCGAATCTATTAAATTCTGAATATCTTCTTCTTTTGTTACATTCGCTACCACAGCCATTGAAACCCCACCATTAGTTACGATTTCATCCACTGTTACGTTTGCTGCCTCCAAATTAATATCTGAAACAACTACTTTTGCTCCCTCTGAAGCAAAAAGAATGGCAATCGCCTTACCCATACCAGATGCTGCACCTGTCACCACTGCAACCTTCCCCTGAAGCCGCGTCATCAAAATACCCCCTTTTTTATTGAAAGCCTGCAAAAATCAAACGACAAATCCTTACAAATTTTAAAATTTCCGCTTTGTAAATCCATGTTGAAAAATAAGTTAACTGCCCCGATTTTCCTCTTTAGTAA
>JAIMAD010000544.1 GCA_023512145.1 Bacillus sp. (in: firmicutes)
TCTCATCACCAACACAAATAACTTCATCGTTCGCAGCAAACTCTTCATTGATTGCCGTCATGACCGTATCCATTTTTGGCAAGTTGTATTTTTGCGATAATTTAGCCTTCAACAATGCCACCGTCAAACCGGCTGCATCAATCGTTAGAAACTCTGCCCCGACTTCATCACGTAAATGGGCAAAAAACAATACCTTATTCATTTAAGTCTCCCTCCTCGGGTTTTCCACTGGGATAGCTAACGGTTTCAAGCTGATTGCCCATCCACGCTTCGCCTTCCTCCCAATGCTCTTTCTTCCAAATTGGCACTATTTCCTTTATTCGTTCAATCGCATAACGGTTCGCTTCATAGGAATCAGCACGGTGCGGCGTCGAGACCGCAATCACAACCGCTATATCAGTAATATCTAAACGGCCGACTCGGTGGGTAATCGCCACGCAAGAACCTTCCCAGCGCTCTTCTATTTCACGGCCAATCTGTTCTAGTTTTTTCACGGCCATTGCTTCATAGGCTTCATAAACCAAAAATAGTGTTTTTTTCCCTTTGGTTAATTCGCGAACAGTTCCGATAAACGTTGTAATCGCACCTGCTTCACGCTGGACAACCTTATCAATCACTGCTTGGATATTAATCGGTTCTTTTGAAATCGCGTACATCATCATGATTGCACCTCACTAACCAAACATTTTGGTTCTGCATTTTCGACGACGACATAGCCGCCAATCTTTTCAACCTGTACTTTAAAGGCAGCCGATTGAATAATCTCAATTAGCTGTTGACCGCTTTCACTCTCATAAAAGCTTTTGGTCATAACTAAATCATACTCTTCATCAGCGACAGGAACAAATTCCAACTCCATCGCCTTTGCGGCTGGATAAATCCCAAGACCTACTCCATTTTCGTCACCGTTTACTTCTGCAGCAACGGCTAGGTGGGAAAACATTTCACGGTCATATCCGATAATATCTTCTGAGGCGAGGTCTGCTTCCGTAAGTAGTAAGTCAAAGAGAATCCTGGTCCCCGCGCCTTTTTGACGATTTACAAAATTGGCCTTTTTACGTGCCACATCTGTTACCGATGTAATCTCTTGCGGATTGCCTTTTGGCAGGATCCAACCTTGTTTTCTTTTTAAAAATGGATAAAGAATAATGTCTTGATCTGCTAATAGTTTTTTAACATAGGAGATATTATATTGCTTTGTACTCGGGTCAAGCAAATGAATACCCGCTACATGTGCTTCACCTTTTCGAATCGCCATGATTCCAGCCATACTGCCAACATGGGAAGAGACAATCTTCATGTCCGTCCTTGCCCGTTTAAGTAGTGACGATAAAAGATCAATCGTCAAATCATGGCTTCCACAAAACACAATTGCATTTTTGATTTCCTCAAGCGGGCGCATAAGTTCGACCTCTGCAAGATCACCTTGTTCATAACCAATTATGTTTGGAGGAACAATTAGCATGCCGTCTGCTTTCACATATGACATCGTTACCCCAGCAGCTCGCGTCAAGGGATTTGCGACATATTGTCCATTTACAAAGCCGATATTCATTCGTACAAAGTCCTCAGCACCCATTGACGAGACAATACGTCGGCCAAGCTTGACCGATATCGTCTGCCTTTTCGGTACAGGAATTTGTAAGTACTTGCAGATTAGTGGTTTGATAAACCATTCTAGTGCCAGATAAGCTGAGACTGGATAGCCCGGAACTCCGACAACAATTTTCCCGTTTATTTTTCCTAAAATGACAGGTTTCCCAGGCCGTGCAGCGACACCATGCGTAAAGACGGTGCCGATTTCTCCAATAATATGGACGGTATAATCCTTTGAACCGGCCGAGGAACCCGCATTAATAACGATAATATCAGACGCTTCAGCCGCTTCCAAAAGCACAGCTTTAATCTTTTCGGGTTCGTCCTTGACAATCGGATGAAGCCTGGGCTCGCCGCCCCATTCTTGAATAAAACCGGCAAACACCGCGCCATTAAATTCAATAATTTTTCCTGATGATAGCTCTTTATCCGCCATAATGAGTTCATTACCGGTGGGAATAATCGTCACTACCGGCCTTTTTGCCACAGGAATAACCGTTTGCTGGCCTGCTAAGAGAACGCCTAAATCAGCGGGTCTCAATATATGCCCCTGTGAAAAAAGCATTTCTTCTTGGACAATATCTTCACCAATCGGGCGAATATGCTGCCAGGGTGTGGCCGGTTCGATAATTTCAATCGTTGTGTCGTCAATTACATCCACATGCTCAATCATAATGACAGCATTAAACTGTTGGGGAATCGCATTCCCAGTATCGACATAGCTAAATTGTTCACCAAGCGTAAGTCTTAGTGGTTTTTGTTCATGGGCACTGTATGTACTTTCTGCGACTACGGCAATTCCATCCATTGCAGATGCATGGTAATGGGGCATCGAGACTCGTGCAAAAATGGGCTCTGCTGTCACACGGCCCAAGGAGGTAACGGTGGAGAGATATTCCTTTTCGGGGATCAGCGATTGAGCCGCAAGAACTTCTTCTCTAGCTTTCGCACGGGGTTTATCTTCTAAATATATTTTTCGTTTAAAGTGTTTGTAGTCCATTGACTTGGGGCCCCCTCATCTTGATACCATCACAGGTACGTATTCACCTTGTGAAATTCCTTCCTTTTCAGAAATTATCTCGACAATTCCATCAC
>JAIMAD010000545.1 GCA_023512145.1 Bacillus sp. (in: firmicutes)
CAGGGATGATAACCATATGGAAGTGAGCGACTAAGAACATCGTATTATGATATTGGTAGTCAGCGGCTGACATGGCCAGCATAACACCAGTAACCCCGCCGATTGTAAACGTCGGTAGGAAAAGGATGGAATAAAGCATTGGTGTAGTAAAAACAATTTTCCCTTTCCAAAGCGTGAACAACCAGTTAAAAATTTTCACCCCGGTCGGGACAGCAATCGCCATGGTTGTAATCGAAAAAATACTGTTTGTAAGTGCTCCCTGACCCATTGTAAAGAAATGGTGTGTCCATACTAAGAATGAAAATAGGGAAATGATTACCATTGAGCCAACCATTGATTTATACCCATATAGATTGCGGCGTGCAAAGGTTGAGATAATTTCACTATAAATACCGAATGCTGGAAGAATTAAAATATATACTTCAGGATGTCCCCAAACCCAAAACATGTTGGCCCAAAGCATATCCATACCGCCGTTTTCAGTTGTAAAGAAGTTTGTAGCAAATAGTCTATCCATCGTACCCATTGCAAGCAACACTGTTAATACAGGGAATGCAAAAACAATAATTGCGTTAGCAACCAAAGAAGACCATGTGAACATTGGCATTTTCATTAATGTCATTCCAGGTGCTCTCATTTTAATTATGGTCGTAATCATGTTTATCCCTGTCATCAATGTCCCTAGACCCGAAATTTGAAGGGCGAACATATAATAATTCGTTCCTACCGATTCACTAAATTCATTCCCAGCAAGTGGGAAATACGAAGTCCAACCTGAATCAGGAGAACCACCAACGACGAAAGAAATATTTAATAACATCGCTCCGGCAAAGAATAACCAGAAACTTAGTGCATTTAAACGTGGAAATGCTACGTCACGTGCACCAATTTGTAATGGAACAACAAAGTTCATTAACGCCATAATGAACGGCATCGCCATAAAAATAATCATAACTGTTCCATGTGTGGAGAAAATCTCATTATAGTGCTGAGCATCTAATAGCGTGTTTTCAGGCACTGCAAGTTGAGCACGCATCATAATCGCATCTGCGCCACCACGGAATAGCATTATCAAAGCAGAAATTAGATACATAATTCCTATTCGTTTATGGTCAACTGTTGTTAACCATTCACGCCATAGGTAGCCCCATTTTTTAAAATAGGTTAAGCCAGCGATAATTGCAATAACAATAAGTCCTATGGCAGCCATCGATGCGTAAATCGCAGGACTTGGATGTGGAACGGCAAATCGATTAAAAAAATCCATACTATTGTGACTCCTTTCAGAAAGTAAAGCTTCTCCTATAAACTATTTGTTATATAAAATCGAACCTTTTTAATGATTGTGTTCAGATTCTTTAACAGAATCACTTAACTCCAGATTTTGTCCTGCATGTTCTCCCGAATTGTTTGAATTATGATCATGTCCGCCATTTTCGCCTTCTGGAGCTGGTGAAAAGTCTAAATGAGTTCCAGTGTATGTCGATTGTCCCAGGTGACCTGGTTCTAATAACTCAGTGAATTTTTCTTCGGTTAGTGGTACTGCAGTATCTTTCACTTCTTCTACCCATTCATCAAAATCTACTGCAGACATGGCTTCGACATTAAAGGTATTCTCAGCGAATCCCTTACCACTGAAGTTTGCATTTCTGCCCATGAATTCGCCTGGAACATCAGCTGCTAAATGTAACGTATTCACCATGTCAGACATCGCGTATTTTTGTCCTCCAAGCTGTGGAATCCAAAAACTAGTGATGGGTCCGTATGAATAAAGTTTAAATTCAATCGGTCGATTTGCTGGAATATATAAGTAGTTAACTGTTTCGATATTTTCCTCTGGATAACTAAAATGCCACTTCCAATTTGAGGAGGAAGCATAAATAATTAATGGTTTTTGATTTTCATATCCTTTAGGTGTTGTCTCCACTGCATAGTTGGATTTAACCGATATAACAGAGAGGAATATGATGATAACTATTGGAATCCCTATACAAATTGCTTCAACCCACTTACTCCCTTCAATGTAAGGAGGTTCGTAATCTTTACTTTGTTTTGACGCACGGTATTTTACTAGCATAAATACTAAAATAGCGAAAACAATGATGACAATTCCCGACATCATCCAAATAGATAACATAATATCATCGGCTTGTGTTTGTGCTTGTGGCCCTTTCGGATCCAAAACCATTAGTGGTTCACAACCCGTAAGCACTGCAACAATTGTAAACACCATAGTTAGTAAAGTCCATTTCATTTTCACAGGGGTTACCCCTTTCTATTGTTCTTGTAGACTCGTTGAATAATTATTTCGATATAATGTGATATTAATCACACCTCATTATTCTATCTTAATAGTATTTAATATAAAAAACATTCAAATGTGAAATATGTCACAAAACGTTCAAAATTCAGTTCCAATGTTTGGTAAACGATGTTGATTATTAGCTTATTATAAAAAAAAAGTCTATGATAAATAGTCTATGTAAATTTACTTCACAGTTCTAGTGGTTATAATTGTACTATTGGTACCTTAGTTTAAAATCGTAAAAAGCAGTGTTATGCTAGGATTAGATCTGTAGATGTCAAAAAAAATTGCCCTCTAAAGAATAGAGAGCTTGATATACCAACAACCTCGTTCATTGTTGATCTTTGAAGATTAACATTTTACAAGAATCATTCCATTCCAATAC
>JAIMAD010000546.1 GCA_023512145.1 Bacillus sp. (in: firmicutes)
ATTTACTGGTGAACGACGTATGTTTTTCATTTCACTTTCCACATCTCGAATAGCATTTATTACTTTTAAGTTTAAATATTTTCTCTGCAGGTGCGTAAATTCAATGTCTTGATTATTTCCTTGGTAAATTGTGTATTGGTACTCATATGTTCCGTCTGTCTTTGGTATTGGGAAATATCGATATGTCAACCTCAAAGTTGGAGGTTCGTCAGAAACGGTTGCATCACTTAAAATAGAAAGGATGTTTTGATTATGTTCAAAACCTTTAATTTCAATAACTATCTCAATTTCCTCTCCTGTTTCCACTGGTTTTTCTAGACTATCATGAAAGTCAGATTCACTAAGATAGCGATCTTCATCTGAGAGTTTAGGATCTAAGATTAACTGAATTTCTTTTATTAAGTTTGTCTTACCTACATTATTTTCCCCTATTATCATTTGTTTATGGCTTAGGGCTACATCTACCTCTTTGAAATTCCTAAAATTCTTTATGGTTATTTTTGATATGTATGGTCCCATTAATCCTTTCATTCTCTAACTCCCTTTGTTTGTGGATTTTACTAGAATATTAATGTTTTACTAGAAAATAGAAACTTTAATGAAATTTTACCATACGTTTTTTAATTATATACAATTATTAGGAAGTGATTATTCTTTTCATACAGACCATTTTTTGCACGTAGTATAATGTCTAATGACAATCATTCTTACTGGATTAGATATCTTTTGTGTTGCTCACGTTTTCTTTCGTGAGTTATTTTTGCATACCTTAGTGTGGTTTCAGGTGAACTGTGACCTAACAATTCTTGAATCGCTACGAGTTCAGCTCCATTATTTAATGTTAATGTTGCAAAAGTATGTCTTAAAACATGGGGACTAACTTTTTCTTTCAAACCTGCCCTTTTAGCGATTATTCCTATTTCTCTTTGTATTCCTCGTTTAGATAATATTCTATAAGGTTTTCTCTCTGTAATCATCAAAGCTTCACAATCATCTTTTCGTTCTAATAAATATTTATCTAAATGATACATTGCTCTAATTTAAAAATAGACCTCTCTTTGTTTATCACCTTTACCTATAACTAATGTGCTCATATTCTGTTGGTTAATATCAGCTTTATTTAATCCATGAACTTCAGATAATCGACAGCCAGTTGCATACAATACTTCAAGAAAAGCACGTTGTCTAACTGTTTCACAGGCTTCCCTTAACATTTCCAATTCTTTGATTGATAAGGCTTTTGGAAATCGGTATTCATCCTTTGGAGCTTTTAGTTTAGTAGTTGGATCACTTTTAATATATTCTTCTGAAACTAACCAACTAAAAAAACTCTTTAAAATCGATAGTTTCTTTCTAATTGTGCTCATTTTTAAGGTCCCATCTTGACTTAGGTACATTCGAACGTCTGCTGTAGCTATGTCCTCAGCCTTCTTTTTTACGATGTCAGCAAACATACTTAATTCTAGGAGATAGTTGTCTAGAGTAATAGAACTTAATCCTTCAAGTCTTTTTGCTGAAATGAACAATTGTATTTTATCCTCAAGATCAGGATGTACCTCGCCTAACTCAACTCTTTGAATATAATACTCTGATAGAACAGTAGACAATTTATTCTTAGTATTTTCCACTTCGATATTAGGATACAACTCTTTTAAAGCTGCCACTAAATCTGATAATATTTGCTCTCCTAGATTCATAAGACTCAACTCTCCTTAGTTTTAATTGGTAACCTAAGGATTACCCATTAAACCACTAAAAATACCAAATGAGTATGGGCTTCTTCTTTATTTTTTATAGCTTTAACCTTTGAGTAAGAAAAAGACGACTACTTTTGGTGTAATCGTCTCTTAATGGTTTTATATTGCCAGTATCCTTTTACTGCGCATCCATAATTTTGTTTTTATTATGTGCTTCTTAAAGCTGAACTAGATTTATTGAGTTGCTATATATTTCTATTTATAGATACAATAAAAATAGTTAATCAACGCTATTTGTGGAGGTAAAAAATGAAAGTTAATTTATCGGCAACAGGTTTTTGGAGGATTAACAATATAGGAAAAAAATATACAGGGGACTTATATTTAAATGAAGATGAAAGTGGCATATTATTATATATTCGTATACCTAATAATGGTCCTATCATGAGTTACTTAGAACTTTCTCTTGAGATTCCTTTTATTACTGGTACTACAATTACTGGTGCTGAAATTACTCTTCTCAATTGCTCAAGAATAAGTACTAATAGTAGAGTAGGGTCAGAAGAAGTATTTGGATATCAGGCTCAATTCATGTTTAATGGTGTAAATTTCAATGAAGAAGAGGATATCAAATTTTCTAAAATGACAATATGCATACCAGGTATAATTCAATGGGGTGATGTTTCAAACTATGTAAGACCTGGTTTGGACAAAAAAGAAGATTCTCTTATAGATTTAAAAATTGTAGAACCAGTCGAAATATACTCAAATGAAACTTTCAGGATATCCTACTATTTAACCTTTAGTGATCCATTTCATCTCATGAATGAGGAGATAACATTAAAGCAAACGCCTCATCTAATAATCGAAGCCCAATCCATACAAACAATAGAATGGTTTATGAAAACAGCTAACCAAATGAAAAGACTTATAGAGATAGCTGTAGGTGTCCCCTTAAACTATGGCGCGATGATCGTTGAGAGCCCCGATGT
>JAIMAD010000547.1 GCA_023512145.1 Bacillus sp. (in: firmicutes)
CTTCACCGATTAATTCTGTCCCACTATAAACAGGGTAACCGTGACGAGGAATTCCCCGGTCAATCATTTCAATCCCGACCAATTTTCTCGGTAAACCGTTTTCCTTTTGTCTTTTTAAAACTTCTTTGCCGATAAAATCAGTGTCTTTATTCAATTTCACAGCAAAACCAATTCCTGCTTCAAGCGGTGAAATATCTGGTGATAGTTCTTGGCCATACAGGGCTAGAACACTTTCAAAGCGAAGGGTGTCACGCGCACCTAATCCGCATGGTCGAATGCCCTCTTCTTCGCCTGCCAATAAAATAGCTTTCCAAAGTTCCACGGCATCAGATGAATCACAATAAACCTCAAAGCCATCTTCACCCGTATAACCAGTTCTAGAAACGAGTGCCTTTTTCCCATTTATGGAAACTTCCTGTTGGAATTTGAAAAAGCCTATATCACCTAAATTTGTTTCAGCAGTTAGCTTTTGCAGTACCTTTTCAGCAAGTGGACCCTGAACTGCGAGCTGTGCTGTTTTTTCTGATAAGTTTTCAATACTGACATCACCCTCTACATGGTTTTCAAGCCAACTGTAATCCTTTTCAATATTAGATGCGTTAACAACGAGCAGATAATGATTATCTTCAATCTTATAAACAAGTAAATCATCAACTGTACCACCATTTTCATAACACATGGCAGTGTATTGGGCAGCACCATTCTTTATTTTTGAAATGTCATTTGTCATCATCTTTTGCAAATAATTTAAACTGTTTGCGCCCCTTACCTCGACTTCACCCATATGGGATACATCGAATAAGCCTACTCGCATGCGGACGGCTTCATGTTCTTCCTTAATGCTTGAGAAGTGAACAGGTAGCTCCCACCCCCCGAAATCAATGGTTTTTCCACCACTTTCTTTATACACATCAAAAAGCGGTGTACGTTTTAATTCAGACATCCTAAAGTCCCCCTTCAATCTTTTACATATTCATTTCAGTGGACAACATAAAAAGGACAGAAACCTCCCATGAAACGTTAGAAGGTCTCTGTCCTTGCACCTGAAAGTTTACCAGAACTGGCTTTCCCCTTTGGTGGCTACACGGATTAGGTAGCGCTCTCCAGAGCTGCGTCAAACAAGGGTTCTTTTGCCTGAGAGATTCACATTTCTGCTTGCTCCTTCGGCGCTACAAAGGTAGTCTCTCCCCCTGTTATCATTCGCATTATAATATTATCCAAGTTGGTCATACTAATTATACTTATAAAATAAATTACCTTATTAAAATATTTAAAACTTTCAAACCTATCATTATCCTACCATTAATGCATTACAATGAGCAATAATTTTATTCAAAAAGCGCAGGTACCTTGCCCATCTGGGTGCTGGATGCAGCTATTGTAGAAAAGGAGCTAAAACCATGTCGGTCGAAATTGAATTTGCATCCTCTTGGCAAGATGATTTTTTACATAGAATTGAGAACGATGGTCCATGGGGAAATTGGGAGCTTTTTAAACTAGCAATTGGGGTTGAAGAGCACCTGATTATCCCTGAATTCCAGGGCTTGCAGGCACCTAGTCATTTGCCCAATTTAACTCCCTTCCCTCACCAGCTTGAAACTGCTAAACAGGTAATTGAAAATATGAATGGAAAAGCAATTCTTGCTGACGAGGTGGGGCTTGGTAAAACTATTGAAGCTGGCTTGATATTAAAAGAATATATGATTCGCGGATTAGTGAAAAAGGTGTTAATTCTCGTTCCTGCTTCATTGGTTACCCAGTGGGCCATTGAGCTCAATAGTAAATTTTTTATACCTGCCATTACACAAAGAAAAAGCTATGTGTGGGACAAGTGTGATGTTGTTGTTTCCTCGATTGATACCGCCAAGCGGAATCCGCACAGGGATATTATTTACCAACAGGATTATGATCTCATTATCATTGACGAAGCACATAAGCTTAAAAATAATAAAACGAAAAACTACGAATTTGTTCAAAATTTAAAAAAGAAATTTTGTTTACTCCTAACGGCAACACCGATTCAAAATCGAATCGAGGAAATTTTTAATCTTGTTTCGCTGTTAAAACCAGGGCATTTAGGGAGTGAAACCTCTTTTTATGAAAAATACAAACGGGATTCCCGATCCTTAAATGATGATGAGCATTTAAAGGAATTAGTAAACAAGGTCATGATCCGGAACCGCCGAGAAGATACTGGGATTGAATGGACAAAAAGGAAAGTGGAGACTATTTCAGTTGAATTTAGCAGACCTGAATTAGAACTTTATGAGTCGATTACAGCTTTAAAAAGTGAGAGTGATTGGGCCCATGCCAGTGCTTTCTCTGTGATGACCCTGCAGCGTGAGGCTTGCAGTAGCAGGGAGGCTGTTTATTATACGCTAAAAAACATGCTCCAAAAGAAGGAGAATCCCACTCAAACCTTCGAAGAACAAATACAACACTTAGTCAAAAAGGTGGAAGCAGTCGAGAAAAATTCAAAAGCAGAAAAAGCACTTGAGTTGATTAAAAAAGCAAATGATAAGGTCATTATTTTCACAGAATATCGAGCAACACAGATGTACCTGCAATGGTATTTAAAGCAACACGACATCACTTCTGTCCCTTTTCGTGGTGGTTTTAAACGTGGAAAAAAGGATTGGATGCGGGAACTGTTTCAAAAACATGCCCAAGTCCTGGTTGCGACAGAGG
>JAIMAD010000548.1 GCA_023512145.1 Bacillus sp. (in: firmicutes)
GACTTAAATGGTGAGGTTAGTCCATACGTTGAGGATGAGATTGCTGGACGGGTAAGGTCTACAGACAGAAATATTAGAAATGTTTATGTTTCAAGTAATCCTGATTTTGTCGACCGTATGAGCGAGTATGGAGACAAAATACGAAGCGGCAGACCAATAACCGGCCTATACAAGGAATTTAATGTAATGATACAAAGCGTATTTCCAAGCCCCATTAGGTAAATCTTAAGCCATGCTGTAGCATGGCTTTTTTTGATGTTTCGCTCTAAAAATGCCTTCAAATATGAAAAATGGAGATTCGCGTTAACCCGCCAATCTCGATATCGTAGAGGTAAGGGGCGTGGGCTTTTCTCTAAATCCTGCGCCCAGGGACAAGGGGATGAAAGTTGTCATTAACTATTCATGTTCTATTGAAAAACAGATGACCATTTTCTTCATTTATTTATATATCCACTATGAAGGAATTTAATTAGAAGAAAGGCAGTGGTTGCAGATGGCAAAATATAGAATGGTACGTACTGATTTTTGGAAGAATCCGGTTGTTTCAGAAGAGATGAGCCCCGAGGACAAATACTTTTATCTGTATCTTCTTACCAATCCACATACGACCCAAATTGGCATCTATAAACTTACCAAAAAACAAATGGCTTTTGATTTGGGCTATTCGATTGAAAGTGTTCATGCGTTAATGGAACGATTCATCAATCATCACAAGTTGATCATTTACAATCCTGAAACGAGAGAACTGGCAATAAAAAACTGGGGGAAAGAGAACCTGCATAAGGGCGGGAAACCGGTCATGGACTGTATTTATTCTGAGTTAAAAGATGTCGAGGATCTCTTACTAATTAAATATGTTGCAGAAGCCATTCAAAAACAGGAAATTCGCAGCTAGGCACAGAAATTGATTGTATAACGGATAATATCAAGCAGGTAAGTAATTTCAAATCCAAAATCCTGCGGTTAATATTCAAATGGATGAATAGAAGAAGTCAAAGGAAGTCCTTTAATTGGGATAAATTCATACTTCTGCTTAAGAAGTATCCACTACCAAACCCACAAATAAGGGTAAGTATTTACAACTTAAGGAAAGAAATTAGCTATATTCTGTAAAAGATAACTAGGAGGAGCCGTGTGCGTTAATTGCGTAAGCACGGTTCTGCGAGGAGGGAAGGAACACAATCTGCCGAAAGGCAGAAAGGTTCCCCTCTACTCTACGGTTAAATCTTTCAGTTAGTAACATGCCACAAGTGAATCGATAAAACTCTGATAATCTGCTGCATTCATAATTTGAGAAACATTTCCATCTTCGGTCATTATCGTTGCTAGTGAATCAAATACGTCGTGGAATAGTCTTCTGTCGTCTTTGCCAACAGATATAAGGAGGACGATGTTTACAGTTAAATCCCCCCACTCAATTCCCTTGTTATTTATTAAGGCAAACATTCCTGTCTTTTTCGCATTCATTTTGATTGCATGTGGAATAGCAATGCGACCAAAAGCGGTTGACGACATCGCTTCACGTTCCTTTACGTTCGCAAGGAAGCTAGAGTCGACAAACTCCCTATTTTCCATAATTTCACACATGAAGTTTATCGTTTCCTCTTTTGTAGCCACTGTATCAGCGACTACAAACAGCTGTTCATCGGTGATTACTTCAATATTTCTCTTGAAGGAGTCTTTCCGCTTCGTTTCTTTTAGTTCATTAATTTTATTTGCTACTTTATTTTTATCAGCAGTGGAGAAAAAAGGATTTATTAACACAAATGGAATTTTGGGCACAAAATTTAGATGTACGGCTGAAATGACTAAATCACTAGTTAGTGCGTTCAAATCGCTCTCTTTGGTAACTATGTGTTGAATGAGAAGATCTTCACCAAACTGACTTGTCAGCTTTTCTGTCAGCTGCACGTTGTAATTATAATAAAAGGGGAACAGGATGGAACAAGTAATTTTTGAATTAGCCTGCTTTTGCATCTCTAAGGCATAGCCTAAATGAAAGGCAACGTAGGCAATCTCATCATCATTCATTGTAAAGCCTGTTTCTTCTTTAATTGTATAGGATACATGAACGGCACAGTCATAGATGGATGGGCAATTAAGCTTAATTGTAGAAGTTAATGGATTTTTGCTGACAAAATGATTCTCCAAACGCATAAGTAGATTTTTAATATGAAGGGTGAAACGCACTAAAAAGTCTGAATCCTCCATCACAATATAATAATTACTATGCAAGTCTTCAAGTATTTTCCCTACTAGATTCAAACAGCGTAATCCTGCAACATCCTCCAATTCTGATAGTTGAAGGTGCATGAAATTAATACTCGTTCCACTGCTAGAAATAAGGAGAGCAAGCTCACGTATTTCCCCTTCCGAATAGGTCACATCAAAGTGTGCTTCCAGTCTTTTGGCAATCTCACCCGCAAGTTTGTATTCCTTTTCCAAATTGGCTTCCCCATCTACCTGTTTCGGATAAATAAAGCCATTCTCCATTCGATCAATCGCAACGGCAATATGTAAGATTACATTAGTTAACGAATAATCATTGGTAAAATAATGATAGGTGGAAAAGACCTCCGCAATCACAGATCGGATATAGTCAATATCAAATCCCTCAAAAGACTCCTTTAGTTTATCTATATCAAGGAAATTACCATTAGACTCACTATAAAGA
>JAIMAD010000549.1 GCA_023512145.1 Bacillus sp. (in: firmicutes)
GTATCATCTTTTAACAGTGAAAAGTGAAGTCATTTATAAAAGTGACCAACCGATTGTCAATATCCAAATTAGTCCTTCAAAAGAGTATATTTTAATCCATTCCTCACCATCATCTTACGAAGGATTAATCACAATTATTGATACATTGGGAGCCGTTAGGTTGCAAGAGTCATTCGCTTCTTATGAGTTAGTATTTGAGTGGAATCCATATAATGAGTCTGAGGTTCTAGTCACTAAATTTTATGAGGATTGGACCTTTCAAGTAGTGATGCTTGACATTAATAATTCGAAAATAACCGAGCTATCCTTAACCCAACCATTTATTAAGTGGATGAATGTAAAAGACATAGCCTATCTTAACTGGGGTGAAAATAGTCCCTCCCTATATGCCCCGTTGATTGTGAAGGGGATAGAAAATGGTATTGAAAAAACAGTGTTTCCAACCGTGTTACAATTTTCAACTTTTCATAACCTGCTAATGACAATTTCCGTGAATGATCAAGACCAATCAATGGCCACCTATTCTTTTTTTAACAATAAGATTAAAAGGCTTTTCTCGTTTTCAATTCCGCAGTTAACGAAGTACTCAGATTGGCTTGTCCCTTTTTATGACTACAACAAGTCTAAAGGGCAATTTATTACTTTTAGACCATTAATTAGTGCTGAAGCGGATACCTATAAGGACGGCTTTTTGCTTCTAACCTATAATCTTGAGAACGGTAGTAGTAAGCTGATTATGGAAGGTTTGGAAAATGAGCCAGTTAATATTTCGCCATCTGGAGAAGCAATCCTTTATGGGAACCGTTTTGAAAAAATTATCGATATTGATGCTAAAAAAATATATGAGCTTATAAAAGAATGACAGACTAGCTTTCCGTTTTCCCTTCACTGAGGGCTATAGCGGGTCGCTGTGGCGATTCGTTGTGAAGACCTTGATCTTGTTTAATCACTTTATGAAATAGATAAAAGAGGGGGTTACACAAGCTTTTATATCATGATAAATATACAGTTTACTTGCACAAAAAAAGACTGCCATTTGGCAGTCTTTTAAATTCTCAATGTGCTGTTGGGAAACCAGATTCGACAATTGTCATGACTGTAAACCAGCCAAAAACCAAAAATGATGCTATACCAAAAAATGCACCTAAGAAATTTTTATTCTTTATTGAGCTATATCCCCCGTACGCAGCTAGAACAGTTACGATTGCAAAAATAATAACTATACCCATGGAAAAACCCCCTTTTTAGTCAAAAGCAAGCAATAAGCCAAATATTTCAAAGAAAATTATGTAACTTTATTATATATATTCGTCTATCATTTTATATTTTTTTTTACCATTTGTCGAGGGTAAATGAAAACTTGCTGATTGTCTAGCTAACTAAGGACCGTTTATGAAGAGAAGCAGAATTTATGTCTATAAAATTCTCCTTTGTAAAAAATATATCAATGATGTATCGCTATTATTATTCTCTCCTAGTAATATAGTGTAAACTAGTCTTATCGTAATTTTCAATTGGAGGAACAATAAATGAAATGGCAACAAATTGCCTTAGGGGCACTGCAAACAAACTGCTATCTCGTAGCAAATTCTGACCGGTCCTGTTTAATTTTTGACCCTGGTGCAGAAGGGAAAAAACTAATTAATTTACTGAATCAGAGAAAATTAAAACCAAGCGCAATTATGCTAACGCATGCGCATTTTGACCATATTGGGGCAGTCGATGAAATACGTGATTTATATAAAATTCCCGTTTTTATTCACAAACTGGAAGAAAAATGGTTGGGGGACCCAGCATTAAATGGCTCACAGCTTTTTATGCCCGAGGATTCACTAACAGTGAATCCTGCCAATCATATTATAAAAGATGAAGGGTCAATGAAAATCGCCGATTTTGAGTTTAGCATATTTCAAACACCAGGTCACTCACCAGGCAGTGTTTCCTATTATTTTGCTAAAGCAGGATTTGTTATCGCGGGGGATGCCCTGTTCCAAGGCAGTGTCGGCCGTACCGACCTTCGAGGAGGAAATGAATCACAGCTTTTAAAAAGTATTCATGAGAAGCTTTTAACCCTACCTGAAGAGACATATGTATTGCCTGGTCATGGGCCAGTGACAACGATTGGAGCCGAAATGGACAGCAATCCATTTTTGAATGGCTTTTAAAAACCTCATGAGTTTAACACCAAATCCACATTGAGGAAAAAGAATTGATTATGGCTGTACACAAACATAATAAAGGTGGTGTGAGTGAGGTCTAACCTTGGATCGCCTAGGTTTGTTTAGAATCCTATTTTAAACAAAGTAAAGCGCAGCTCCGCCCCTGTTCAAAAAAAAGAAAACCCTTCTCCTAATTTGAGAAGGGTTTTTAGGAGATGGAACAAGAGTCATAGCCATTATTCTTCTACTATTATTTAATTTTTACTCTGCGAATAGTGTTTTGGAAGGGAGCATATATGATAACATATTTAAAGAGCATCATTTCAAACTCACCCGAAAAATTAGTTTCCTACGCTGACTACATAGGTGCCGCACTTTACCATCCCGAATTGGGTTATTATATGAAAGATAAACAGAAAATTGGACGGCAGGGAGATTTCATAACATTAAGCAATATATCTGATCTATACGGTATTATGATTGCAAAAATGTTTTCTCATGTGTATTAA
>JAIMAD010000550.1 GCA_023512145.1 Bacillus sp. (in: firmicutes)
GAGAAAGCCCGTTCATTCAGTGGTATATCATCTCGCATATCGGACCTCCTTTTCTATTAAAGATGAAGGTTCTGGCGATTAATTTGCAAGGTATATCGCCCAGCGATATGATATGAAATAAAAAAAGAGCCGATCAACGCTTTCTTGAGAAACTCTATTAAAGCTGACGCTTGTTTTTGATTGAAGTTCTCAACTCCCATTTTATCAACATGCCTTTTTTACTTACTCCAAGTTGTGCATTTTGTTTAGATGCATATCGCTTAAACATATCCTCAATGAATTTCAATTTGGCCTTCGTTTGCTTTTGGAGGGTCCATCCGAAACAATATCTCTACATCAAAAATTCGCTTCCATAAATCTTTACACAGTTAAACAAAAAAAGGCCTTAATAGGCACCTTATTTTCGGAATATAGAGAATAGTCCTCCCCATCTTGGTTTTTGTATCGTTTCTTCTAAACGTTTATTAAAATCATTTTGTGAACGCCATTCCTTTTTCTGTTCGTCCCGCATATCTTGTAATTCTTTTTGTAAGAATTCACTTTTTTCCTTTTCTAGTTGTAGTACTGTTTCGTAATGGACATTTTGTTTTTCAGTTAATTTCTCAATTTTACCATGAGTTTTTTGCGCTGAATTTCCAATACTAGCGCTTATAACATGATGATCTTGCTGGAGTCGGGAAACCGTTGTTTTTAGCTGTGACATATCGTTTGTCAGTTGGACATTCATATCACGTGTGGCTGCGAGTTCATTGACTAAAACCATTAAGACCTCTTTTAATTGATTGGGGTCGTGGGGTAAATTTTCATATGTATCGGGTATCGAAATCGCTGTTTCATTGGATCCTTCTAATCTTTCTTTTTGTTGATACATAAGGTCTTTAGCCGTATCGTCTAGGGGCTTGTCCGTATCGCGTAACGCTATAAGCGCTCCGATGTCTGATTGTACAAAGATACGCCGATCGCCATCTTTGAAAAACTCATATCCATTCCGCTCTAAAATTTGGCCATACTTTCGAACAGTGGGTGTTGCAATCCCCACTTTTTCTGCCACTTCCTTGGTAGAGAAAGCTAGTTCATTTGGTTGTATATCGCGTCGCATATCGGACCTCCTTTACTATTAAATATGAAGGTTTTTAGATTTATTTGCAAGCTATATCGCCCTACGATACGAAAAAAAAAAGCCAATCAGCCCCTTTCTTAAGGAACTCTATTAAAAATGATGATACTTGTTCTTGATTGAGGTTCTCAGCCGCCTCATCTCCCAATTTATCAAGCATGCCTTTTTGGCTTTCTTCAAGTTTTGTATTTTGTTTAGATGCATATCGCTTAAACATTTCTCCCCTGACTTTCACTGGTGTCTTCGATTTTTTTTGATAGATCGTCCGATACATTGGACGTATCGCCGAGCTCTTTAAGCCAGTTACCAAATCCTGTTAAACGGCATAATACACTATCATAAGTCTGTATTTCATCTCTGTGAATCAAATATGGCACAATCTTTTTATTCAAGTTTTGTGGTTTGGCATCCTAATGCCTTTTATCGATCCTTACATATTTAAATGAAGTTTTATCAAATCTTTCTACAAAAAACGGGACAATCGGAAGATTTGCCCGTTTATACTTAAAAAACGAAGCTCAAATCCTAGGATTTGGGCTTCGTTTCTCGTCATTACAATGATTATCACTTATTTATATTCTAGATGTCTTTACAGCCCTACTTGTTTTTGTATAGCTTCTAATTTTTTGCTTAATTCATCAGATTCTGTTTTAATCTCTTCACCTTTCTTTGAACTCAAGTCCCCGAGGTACGTTTGAATTTTATCATTTCGATTACGTAATACTTGAGAGATAGAAGATCTTTTTTCAGAATCGATCATCCCCTCTTTTTGAAGCCTATTTACTGTTTCGTTAAATCGGTTTTCTTCATTTTGCACCAATGTGAAGTATTTCGATTTCAGACCATTTATGACGTTGTAGTGGTCAACGGTAGACCATATATTGTCACTGAAGCGATGAATGGCCCACCATCTCCACGTATTTTTATTAATCGTTTCTTTCCAGACATTCTGAATTTCCGCCAACTGTTGCTTTGTTTTGACAGAAGAATATTCTCCACCTCCCGCTACAGCCACTTCCTTAAGTTGTTGGTCAGCTTTTGAATCAACATCAAATCCAATAATGTTGATTTTGACATTCGTATTGTCTTGAGCAACATTTTTAGCTGCTTTAACTGGGTCTCCATCACATGTTTCAATTCCATCACTTACAACATAAATGAAGTTCTCAGTGTTTTCTCCCTTTTCAGAAGCGAGTTGATCTTTCGCTAGCTCAATGCTTGATGCTAAAGGAGTCCATCCCATAGAATCAAATTTTGTTAAAGAACCAGCAAATTTTGCTCCATCATATGCCTGTAATGGATAGAAAGTTTCAACGGCTTTACAAGATTTTTCTTTATCTGCATCGTTCCCCGTACCTTGATGACCAAAGGCGATAAGTGAAACATTTACAGTGTCAGGAAGCTCTTTCGCTAAACCCTCTATGCTTTTTTTCGCTAGAGCCATTTTACTTTCACCATCTATCTGCGCTTTCATACTACCACTTGAATCGATGACTAGGACGACATTCACTTTTTTCTCTTTGTTCTTAGTAATTTCCTCCATA
>JAIMAD010000054.1 GCA_023512145.1 Bacillus sp. (in: firmicutes)
AGTAAAGACTGTTTAATAGTGGCTTTACTAACCGAAAAGGTTTTTTCGGCAGGAATGATCTGATCCTGTTCCCCAGCAATTAAAAGCACGGGCAATTGAGTAGTCTCTAAAACACTAGTAAGGTCAGGTCGTTCCTTCATCGCTATCAGGGTACTAATCGCACCATTAGGCGAAGTGGAGTAGCCTATTTTTTTTACCATTTCGACATATTTCTCTCCCAAGTTCTCCGGTGAAAATAGCTTTGGAACTAATCCATCAATAAGGGGTAGAACACCAGTTTCTTTTACTTTCTCCGCATTCGCAAGCCGCCCCTTTTTTGCCTCTTCTGAATCTGGAAAGGCAGTTGAATGAATGAGGGAGAAACCGTTTAATCGATCACTATACTTTTCTGCAAAGGATAGCGTAATATAGCCACCTAGCGAGTGACCAAACATAGTTACTTGATGAATAGTCAATTCATCTAATAAATCCCTGATACTGTCTGCACTATCTTCCAGTGAATAATCTTTCTTTGGGGAGGTCGATTTTCCATGACCAGGTAGGTCTGGTGCTATCACTCGATAGCTTTCCGCTAGCATAGGGATTACTTCTTCCCAATAAACTGAGCTCCCACAAAAACCATGTAAAAGAACAATTACATGCCCTTCTCCCTTGTCAATGTACGCGATCGTAGAATCTTGTAGCTTGAGACTTTTTGTCTCCATATTCTCTCCACTTCCTTCCTTCCAATTTATATATATATTTTACTATTCAATATGCTTTTATTGAATAGTAAAAATAACTCAAGACATTGCTTCGAAGCAATGTCTTGAGTTTTCAACTATTCTCATTAAGACTAGCTAATTTTTTCATCATTTTTTTCATCATCTAATAGTATTCTATCATTTGCAATTTGTGTTAAATTAGCTTTTTTTAGTAAATAATTTAAATGGTCAATGGGCATAGAACCATGGCCTTTGCTATCGCTAAGAATAAATTGAACCGTAATCCCATTATTGGTTTTCACAACCATTGTTTCTGCGGAATTGAAAAAGCCTTTAGCTTCTTCGGTAATTTGATATTTAGTTCCTTCTTCAATCATCATCTGATTTACTCCTTTGTAGAGGTTCTACTTTTTAATATTCAAAGATATTTTCCATCCATACCTAATTATTCCAATCTCTTCATTGGTTTGCGAAAAAGAGAGGTTTTTTCAGTCCTCTCTAAATTATCAATCACTCATCCTCTGCCTCATCCATCATTTGATCAAAGGCGTCAGATACTTTTTCAAATACCTCATCACTTTCAATCGCGGTAAAGTCACCATCTTCATCGACCATTAAAAAGAAGATATCTATATCCTCATCAGTTTCCTGTTTAATGTCCTCCGCAAACCCAACTGCAACGTAGTCTGTACCTTCAATCGTCATGACTCCGAGCACTTCAACTTCCTGTTCTACATCATTCTCATCACTAATGGAAAATATTTCGCCTACTTCAATTTTACTCATGTGTAAATTCCCCTCTCATATAAAAAAGTATTCTTCAAACAGTATCCCTAAATAATCTGGAATTAAACCTAAATATTACCTTGTATTTTGTTCATCAGAAACATTAAAAAACGACATATTCCTCGAAAATCTTATATAATTAAATTATCAAGTATTTTAAGGAGAAAACAAAATGAATGACAAACAGATTGAAGAAAAAATTATCGAGAACTATCAAGGTGAAGAGAACATGATGATTCTCATTTTTGCCCAATGGTGCGTGAATCATGACCTTGACCCAGAAGCACTTTATTTACAGGCTTACCCGGAACAGTCCGCCAATCCTGCTTTAAAAGAAGCACTGGAGTTAACCGTATCTAAAGCAGAAGCTGGTGAAATTGGTGACCAAACATTACTTGGTGTTTTATCGTTATTTGGTAACGATGATCTGGCGTTTGTTGTTACTGAAGAAATTCGCAAAATGGAATAGTTTATCCGATTCCTACAACAGACAAAAAACAGATACCATTAGTATTTCAAGCTTACCTCATTTGACTACACAATAATTAGCCTAATTTGCTTCCAAAACCTTAATAAATTCACGCATGTAATCAGGAAGATCTGGCGGGCGGCGGCTTGAGATAAGATGGCCGTCCACAACAACGGGCATGTCCAACCAGGTTGCACCGGCATTTTCCATATCATCCTTAATCCCTGGAGTGCTTGTTACTTTTTTTCCCTGCAAAATGTTAGCTGAGATCAAAACCCAACCTGCGTGGCAGATTTGGCCAATTGGCTTTTTCTTTTTTTCAAAATACTGAACTAGGGAAAGCACTTCAGGAAAACGGCGGATTTTATCTGGAGCCCAACCACCTGGGACGAGGATAGCATCGTACTCTTCTCCTTTTATATCATGAAAAGCAAAATCAGAAATAGCCGGGATGCCATACTTACCAATGTATTTTTCATGTGCCCTCTCACCTGCTAAATGGACAAGCGCTCCCTCTTCTTTTAATCTGAGAATCGGATACCATAGTTCAAGATCCTCGAATTCATGATGGACAAGGCTCACAATTTTCTTTCCACTTAAACGCATGTTTTTTACCTCCTCTACATTACTACCCATTATGCCATAACCTGCCCAAAATACCAAAAAGACACTACTTTTCAGGTCTTAAGAATTGACCGAAAGTAGTGTCTTTATTTACAGTATCAGAATTTATATCATAAAACTTCAATAAATGTCCAGCGCCCTTACTCAAGTGGACTTCGCTCTTCTCCCTTCGATAAGACAACTGCTGAAACGGATCTCTCTCGCTTGGTTTCCTTTATCTTAATCGATGCGCTCAAGTCCATACGTAAGACTAAACGGGCGCTTGCGCTTTTCTTACGTATTCTATAGCCACCCAAACAATCTCGCCGTTTGGGTAATAGTCAATGGAACTAGGATGGCGATAACAGTTGGGATGAGGAAGGCAAGGAACGTCCATTTTTTACTCTTTGTTTCCTTATAAATATTGAGTAATGTTGTTCCACATGGATAATGAAGCAATGAAAACAACATCATGTTTAACGCTGTTAACCACGTCCAGTTGTGATCAAGAAAGATTTGCTTTAAATCTACGAGACTATCAACCTCAGTTAACGAACCTGTCGATAAATATCCCATCAAAAGGATTGGAAGGACAATTTCGTTGGCAGGCAATCCTAAAATAAACGCCATCATGATGAAACCATCAAGTCCAAGTAATTTTCCAAAAGGATCCAAAAACTCAACAGTATACATAAGGATACTTGTATCGCCAATATAAATATTTGCAAATACCCATGTTAAGACTGCTGCAGGTGCTGCGACTTTAACCGCTCGCATTAGTACAGACAACGATTTTGTTAACGAGGAGCGAATGACAGTATCAAAAATCTTTGGCTTGCGGTAGGGCGGAAGCTCTAATGTATAATGTGACGGTATCCCTTTAAGGACTGTTTTTGAAAGAGCCCAGGAGACAAAAAAGGTAACGATGATTCCAAATAAAACGATCCCTACGATGACACCTGTGGTAACAAGTGATTTTACTCCACCTGTAAAATTGGCAGCCATGAATAACGACGCTAAAACGATTAATGTTCCCCACCGTCCATTACATGGCACAAAGTTGTTTGTCAGGATCGCAAGCATTCTCTCTCTTGGTGATTCGATAATTCTTGTTGAAATGACCGCTGCTGCGTTACAGCCAAAGCCCATGGCCATCGTTAACGACATTTTTCCGTGTGCCCCAACTCTTTTAAAAAGCCGATCCATGTTGAAGGCAACACGGGGAAGATACCCGTAATTTTCTAATAGCGCAAAGGCTGGAAAAAAGATGGCCATCGGTGGCAGCATCACGCTAATAACCCAGGTCGTTCCTCGATATAGTCCAAGTACTAGAACTCCTTGCACCCAATCTGGTGCATGAAGAAATGCAAGAAATGCTGTTAAGTATCCCTCTAAGGAACCAAAAAACTCAGCTAGCATGGCAGAGGGAATATTAGCCCCTGCGATTGTTAGATAAAACAATACTCCCAACATTGTAAGCATGATTGGAAACCCAAAAATTGGTGAAGTAAGAATTTCATCTATTTTTTCCGTCCTTGTGTCCCGTTTTGATTTAGTATAGGTTATTCCGTCAAGACATAATTTTTGACTTCGTTCATAGAGCTGTTCTACAATCTCATCTCTTAACTTTGAGTTAGATAAGCTTTGAGCCTCAGCAAAAAGTTCTTGAATTCGCATGCTAAACCTCCTCAGGTGCCAATCGTTTACTAATTTCATTTAGTAATGCTTCGTCGCCATCTAACAATCGTAAAGAAACCCAACGAGAAGAAATATAATCCCCGATAATTTCGCGGACTTTCGGTTCGATTTTCTTAATTTTTTCTTCTATTTCAGTAGGATATGTCAATTGAACGGGGTGACATTCAATCGCTCCCGTTACAATACGGTCAATGGTATCCAGAAGCATAGGGAAACCCTTTTTGTTTCTGGCCGAAATTTTGATGACTGGAACCCCTAACCGATTTGTCAACAACCAATCACGTATTTGTATCCCCTGTTCTTCCGCTACATCAATTAAATTAATACAAATAATCACATTTGTTGTCATCTCTAAAACCTGTAGTGCTAAATTGAAATTTCGTTCTAAAGAAGTTGCATCGAGCACGACCACCGTTACATCCGGTTTTTCAAAAACAATATAATTTCGCGCTACCTCTTCATCGCTGGAATTTGAAAAAAGCGAATACGTCCCAGGAAGATCAATCAGCTGAAAGGTTTTATTTTTATACTGAACGGAACCTTGCGCAAGTGATACAGTTTTCCCTGCCCAATTTCCGGTATGCTGTCTAAGACCGGTCAAAGCATTAAACAGGGTGCTTTTACCAGTGTTTGGGTTTCCAGCTAAGGCAATCCGATATTCATTACCCATTTGACACCAGCTCCCCTTCAATTCTTGAACTTTCCTCTTTCCGAAGGGCAATCGTCGTTTGACTGACACGAAATGCGATTGGGTCTCCCAATGGACTTTTACGAACGACTTCAACGAGCGCACCCGCTACAAATCCTAAATCTAACAATCTTCTTCTCATCACGCCTTCAAGATTTAATGCAGTAATTTTTATCGTATCCCCTTTGATCCCATTTACAAGTTTGATAATATTAGGTTTACCCATTTCTCTTTCCCTCCCGTCAAAGTTTTTACCGCGTGCAACTTTTTACTAATTATATGCGAAAAATCCTTTTTTGTCTCCCTTTTTTCAAAAATAAAAACGAAACCTCCATCGAGAATTGTTTCAAATCAAGTAGACAGCACTCATAGGAATAAAAATCCACTATTATGAACCTTTGCGTTGGATTAGTTTTGAGCAAGTAATAACCGACCACTTTTACAACAATGGCTCTCGAAAAATAGGGCTTTTACACATATTTGTTTAATTTTTTCATAAAAATCCCTTTAATTTGTTCTTTTTAAAATATGTTAATCCAATTCTAATTTTTATAATATTCTATATATTATTATTAATAAAGCTGAAGTCGATCCGTTCCATGATTTTCGTACGGTAAAGGGTCTTGTTCCCTACCTCTTTGATTAATTAGTGTGAACAAGACGGATATTTTGATGGGAGTTTAAATGATTAAGGAGAGTGGTTAAATGTATAGTTCGAAAAGCGAATCCTATAGTGCTGTAGATGCTAATATATGTGAAAATTGCAGGAGTGCAACAATAACACACGAAGAAACTGCGACAACCAAAGGGACGGGAATTACTTATATTGTATTGGGATGGCTATTCTTTGCGATTTCCCTCCTGTTTGTACCAATTATTTTTGGGGCAGGTGCATTCCTCATGGGCATTTTGACCTTTAATGGGCGAAGTCAAACACATGGAGTCATCTTAATGTTTTTTGCTGCTGTTAGTTTTATCCTTGGTTCACTTTATAGCTTTATGGTTGCAGGAACGATGTTTATTTAGGTCGATCAATTAAAAATAGCCTTTATGGTATTACTACCATAAAGGCTATTTTTGTTGTTGAGAAACCAATTTACTTAAAGATCGTAAACTCCTGCCATTCAAGTAGAAGGAGTAGTTGATACTGCTTTTGTAAAAATCGATCATCAATAAGGACAATGGTCCCATGATCCTCCTCCGAACGAATCAACCGTCCCCCTGCTTGTAATACTTTGTTCATGCCTGGATAAACATAGGCATAGTCATAGCCATTTTTGCCTTGCTTGTAAAAAAAGTCCTTGATAAGATTACGCTCAAAACATAACTGCGGCAAGCCTACACCGACAACAACAACCCCATTTAAACGGTCACCGATTAAATCGACACCTTCAGAAAAGATTCCACCCAGAACAGCAAAGCCCAGTAACGTTTCATTTTGTTTGGGCTTAAATGCCTCCAAAAAAGCCTCTCTGTCACTTTCGGTCATCCCCGTTGATTGAATAAGTGTTTTCGTTTCATCATCTGTCTGTTTAAACAGGTCATATACGGCAAGTAAATACTGATAGGACGGGAAAAAGATTAAATAATTACCAGGGCGGTTTTTAAGGAGCGATTGTACGAGCGAAACAATCGCATCCTTCGTGCGCTCCCGATCCCGGTACCGAGTAGACAATGGTTTGATAAAGACGTCTACCTGCTCGGTTGAAAAAGGGGTGGGAATGGATAGGAGATAATCTTCCATCTTCCCACCTAGGATATCTTGATAATATGGGAGGGGTGAAAGTGTTGCCGAAAAGAAAACCATAGAGCGAAACCCTTTCCCCATTTGCTGGAGGGGCTTTGCGGGATCAATACAAAAGAGTTTGAGCTGAAAATCATGCTTATCTATCTCACCGTAGATAACATAATGGTCATCTAGAAGCTCGGCGATTTTCATGAAATTTTTGATCATAAAATAAGCATCCAAAAGATTTTGTGATGTTTCTGTTTGCAAGACCTGTTCGGCAGCTTCCAAAAATTGCAAAAGATGTAGCTGTAAACGATTATCCAGTTTCTCCAAGACAAACTCATTTTGGTCGGCTTTCTCCTTTTTCATGGCAATGAACCAAACGTTCACTTGATGTGCAGTATCATGAATGGGTTTGCTTTTTCCCTTAAAGTCCTTTTTTAATTGGAGAAATGTCGCTTTGTTTAGAGAAGCGGAAAACATCTCACGGCCGCGGTCAACAAGATTATGCGCCTCGTCGACCAGTAAGACAGTAGACTTCTTTTGCTCCTCGAGCAGCCGCTTTAACGATACCCGTGGGTCAAATATATAATTGTAGTCACAAATGATTACATCAACTGCATAGGCGAGGTCGATGGAAAATTCAAACGGGCAGACAGTATGCTTGCGCGCATAGGCTTCCACCACTTCACGGGTCATCCCGAATTCATGTTTTAAAATATCAAGGATTGCCCCATTAATCCGATCATAATAGCCATTCGCAAACTCACAATAATCTTTTTGACAAATCGTTTCATCCTTAAAACAAACCTTATCCTTGGCCGTTATCGTGATGGTGTTGATGCATTGACCACCAGAACGCATCATAGTGAATGCCTCCTCGGCAGTTGTTCGGGTTATCGTTTTCGCAGTAAGGTAGAAAATACGATTAATGTGACCCTCTCCCATTGCCTTCACTGTTGGAAAGAGCGTGGAAATTGTCTTGCCAATCCCTGTTGGTGCTTTAGCAAACAGACTTTTTTCGTCTAGGATTGTCTTGTACACTGATCCGGCTAATTTTCGTTGTCCCACTCGGTATGTTTCAAATGGAAAGTTAAGGGCTTTGAGACTAACATTCCGTTTGCTGTAATGCTCATGCTGTAGCATTGCATATGGGGCGTAACCTTCAATCATCTCTAGTGCAAAGCTTGCTAATTCTGAAAAAGTAAAGGTCTTTTGATAATATTTTTTGGCTTCGGATTCAACATGGACATAGGTAAGTTGAACAGTAATAGCTGCTAACTCATTGTCTAAGGAATACATATAAGCATACATTTTTGCTTGTGCCCAGTGAACGGGAATACCTTCTCCTGTAAGTTGCTCGAGCGGTTGCACGAAAGACTTAATTTCGTCAACGATCACCGCCCCATCCCGAAACAAAAGTCCATCACATCTGCCATCTATAATGAAGGAAAGGTCTCCAAAGGGAATTTCAGTCCGGAAATAGACTTCTTTTTGATCAGTCTCTTGGTAGGTTTTTTGTATTTTTTGGTGAATCCTTGTCCCATCTAAAAGGGTGGATTGGGAGTGGAAACGTGAATCAATACTACCGCCCTGGAACACGTATTCAACGAGTGTCCGAACGGATATATGAACATGATTTGACATTATATCACCAGCTTAAAATGAATATTATAGTATATATGTTTGTATTTAATAGTATAACAGAAATGAAATTCTGAAGTATATCAGCGTTCTTGTGGACAAACACTTGCGCTCCCACCTACGCATATCCTAATGGTGGGAGGAGACCATATTATGCGGTTATACACAAAAACAGACATCAACCATACGGTTCTTGAGCGATGGAAAAAGGATGCATTTGAAAAATTCGGGGAAATACTAGCAGATGACCAGAAACTGTTTCCCTGCATTCCTGCTACCTTGGGACAAAAACTTAACCGTTTTCACTATGGTTTTGTATCTTGCCCTTACGAGGAATCATCTGCAAAACAACTTGCATGTTTACTTGAAGACTATTCAAAGTGCTACCGAGTGACTGAGCACTATTCGTCATTGATTATTTTTTATGAGCTTTCATTAGAAATATCAAAAAATAGGAGTGTAGAACATTATCAACAGCTATTTTGGGGGCAACTAAATCAGATTAGTGAGTTGGATCATGTTGAATGGCCAAGCCACATTCCAACAGATCCTTATGACCCTCTATGGGAATTTTGCTTCCATGGGGAACAATATTTTATCTATTGTGCGACCCCTTCCCATAAAAATAGAATGAGCCGGTATTTCCCTTATTTCATGCTTGCGATAACACCTCGATTTGTTTTAGAGTCGTTTCACTCAGCACCATCACATGCGGAAAAAATCAAAAGGAAAATCCGTAAACGACTTGCCGACTACGATTCAATTCTGGTACACCCGGATTTAAATATCTATGGCCAAAAGGACAACTTTGAATGGAAGCAATACTTCTTACCTGATGACGATACAACCCCTTTGAAATGCCCGTTTAATCACAATAAGAAAAAAACAAGTAAGGACTAAAAAAATGCTCCTACTTGTTTTTTTATTTATATATTTTAAATTGCCGAACACGTATGACTTAGTCGTGGGAGGTTTAAGATGTTAGGACCTAATTTGCCCTGTTCCCCACACAACCGCTTTTGTCGTCGTGATCGCCACAAGCCCCATTGGTCCACGTGCATGAAGCTTTTGTGTACTGATACCAATTTCCGCACCATAACCAAACTGCTCACCATCAGTAAAACGCGTTGAGGCATTATGATAGAGCACCGCTGCATCCACTGCCTGGAAGAATAACTGAACGTTTTGGGTATTTTCACTGATAATTGCTTCTGAATGCTTGGTACCATACTGATCAATATGTTCAATCGCGTCTTTTACATCAGTGACAAGTCTAACGGCTAAAATTGGTCCTGAAAATTCAGTGTGCCAATCTGCTTCGCTTGCTTGTTTAACAAACGAATACGTCGTGGCTAACCCTTCGTCACCACGCAACTCAACTCCATGAGCGTCAAGGGAACTTAATAGGTTAGTTAGATGTGGCCATTTTTCGTGGATGAGAACGGTTTCGGCTGCATTACATACTGAAGGTCTATGCATCTTGGCATTGATGGCTATTTCAATGGCCATTGTTTCTTTTGCTGTTTCATCTATAAAAATATGACAGTTGCCAACACCCGTCTCCAACACAGGTACAGTTGCATTTTTAATAACTGATTGAATTAACCCAGCCCCACCGCGCGGGATCAGAACATCAAGGTATTGGTTCAATTTAAACATTTCTGTCGCTGTTTCACGACTTGTATCCTCTAAAAGTTGAACGGCATCCACTGGTATCGCGGATTCTACAAGTGCTTTTTGCATGACATGAACAAGTGCTTTATTGGAATTAATTGCCGATGAGCTGCCTCTTAAAAGAACGGCATTTCCAGCTTTTAAACATAGACTTCCTGCATCAACCGTAACATTTGGCCGTGCTTCGTAAACCATGCCAATCACACCTAGTGGGACACGTATCGTTTCTATACGCAAACCATTTGGTCGTTCCCAAGCATCGATGGTTTCACCAATCGGATCCTCCAACACAATTAACTGTCGGACCCCATCGACAATCTGGTCAATTCTCTCTTCATTTAATAACAATCGATCTAAAAGAGATGCAGATAGCCCTTTTTCTTTGCCAACGGCAATATCCTTGCCATTTTCACTGACAATCCATTCTTTTTCCCTTAAAAGTTGGTCAGCCATCATTGCTAACGCTTCGTTTTTTTCTGCCGCTGACAGCATGCCTAGACGTTTTGCTGCTTTTTTTAATTTCTTGGCTTTTTCTAACAACTCACTCATTTTCCCAATTCACTCCTTTGGCATTGTGACCCAATTATCACGATGGATCACTTCAGCTTTATTGTTTATGGAATAACACTTCGATTGTTGACTCGGTAATCCCTTCACCTTTGATAAATCCTGAGCAGAATAATAAATCTGCCCTTTACCGATAATTTTACCCTGTTGGTTTTGGACGACAACGACATCTAAGGCATTAAATTCACCAATGACGTTCGTGACTCCAACAGGTAGTAAACTTTTGCCCTGGAACACAATCGCCTTTTCCGCCCCAGCATCAATTTCAATGACACCACCGACTTGAGAATGATAGGCAATCCATTGCTTTCTCATCTGCATTTGCGTTTGGAAGGGTCCGCCAATGTAGGTCCCATCGCCTTTTCCGGCTAAAATATCAACTAGTTTTTCTTTGCTGGTTCCAGTGCCAACGAAGACACTGACACCCAGTGAAAGCGCCTTTTTAGCAGCAAGTAATTTCGATTTCATGCCACCCGTGCCAACAGATGAACCGCTATCCCCTGCTAAAGCTAGAAGTCCTTCAGATATTTCAGGAATAAAATGATATTTTTTTGCTTTTTTCGATTCTTTTGGATTTCCATCATAAAGACCATTCACATCGGTTAATATGATCAACGCATTCGCATGTAAAAATCCACTCACAAGTGCTGACAGCAAATCATTGTCACCGAAAGTTAATTCCTCAACTGCAACAGAATCATTTTCATTGATGATTGGCAAAACCCCTCGTTGCAGAAGCTCGTGAATTGTCGAAAAGAGATTTTGAAACCGTTCCTTGCTATAAAAATCCGCTCGTGTTAGTAATATTTGTGCTGGTACAATTGCAAACTCATTAAATAGCTGAATATAGTTTTGCATCAACAGACCCTGGCCGACAGCAGCGGCTGCTTGTTTTCCAGCAACCGTTTTGGGACGCGTTGGATAACCAAGGGAACCAAAACCTGCCGCAACAGCACCAGACGTAATCAGGATTACTTCATGACCCTGTTTTTTTAAATGGGCAATTGCTGCAACATGGTCACTCATTTTTTCTGCGGAAATAGTTCCTGAGGCATTTGTTAGTGAACTGCTCCCAATCTTGACAACGACCAGCTGTTTTTTCATTGTTTTCGACCTTTCTTTTTATAAAATAGGCTGTGTTAAAGCTAAATGTTGATTGGAGTGGAATACTCCTGCGGGAGGAGGCTCCCCGGCACGCCCGCAGAAAGCGAAGTGCATGGAGCGGAAATCAACAGACAAGTTTAACACAGCCATAAAATAAAAAAAACGACTCTCCTGTCCTTAAAAAAAGGACGGAAGAATCGTTTTCCGCGGTACCACCTTCATTGATGCTATGCACCCACTTTGAACCCGTAACGAGGGGTAACGGCCTATGTTTACATAAGCAGCATGTGAGGGCAGGTTCAAGCTTTTTTCGGTGAGAAACCTTACAGCCGCGGGTTTCACTCTCTATCACAATCCAAAGGTTTACTAATCCCATACTTTTATGAATTCAATTTATTTGATTATCCTAAGAAAGTGGTAAAAAGTCAATACAATCTTTAGAAAATTAAAACAAAGAACAACAGACACAAACGACCGTTTAACAAACAACAATTGAAGAAAAGGCTACTTGCCCCGGATTAAAACCAAAAAGTTATTCTAACTAACTTAGTTAACAATTTTTCAAACAATTTAAAAAGGGCTAACTGGGATTTTTCCAAGTCAGCTCATCACAATTATTAATGATTATAGCTCTACAGTTTGTTTATACCATTTAGCAGCCGCTTCAACTTCATCAAAGGTTAATTGGTGTCCGTTTTGCTCCCAGTGAAGATGGACTATAGCATGGGCATGGCCTAAAATCTGTTCTAGTTCCTTCGATTCCTCTGGCGAACAAATAGGATCGTTTGTTCCTGCCCCAATAAACACCGGTACACCCGTCAAATTCGGCAACATAATTCCTCTTAATGGAACCATTGGATGATGGAGAATCGCTGCTTTTAAGGTATGTTGATAATGAAACAGCATACTTGCCGCGATATTCGCCCCATTGGAATAGCCTATTGCAATTACATTCTTTCGGTCAAAATCATACTTTACTGCTGCCACGTCAAGAAATTCAGCTAATTCCTTTGTCCGAAAAACAAGATCCTCTTCGTCAAAAACACCTTCAGCCAATCTCCGGAAAAAACGCGGCATCCCATTTTCAACAACATTTCCACGAACACTTAAATAGGAGGCCTCTTCATCTATTTTTCCAGCCAAAGGTACTAAATCTAACTCTGTGCCACCCGTACCATGTAATAAAAGAAAAGTTGGCTTACTTCTGTCTTTTCCTTTTTGAAAAATATGCTTCATTGTTTTCCCTACCTTCTTTAAATCTTGAATGAATGGTTTTATTTCTACGGTTATTTGGGTCTTTCAATTGTAAAGACCTCGCCTATTTTGGCATAATTGTTACCGGCCAGCCTGCTTACTGCAGCTAACCCATCTTGATTAATCCGACCATTTTCATAAATATCCTCATCAATATGAAAGTAAACAATTTTCCCGATAATGAGGTCACATCCTACAGTTTCTTTGGCACCTATATGAAAGGAGTGTTCTAATACACATTCCATGCGAACCTTTGCCTCGTTAATTCCTGGTACGGAAATTTTCGTACTAATTACAGAAGTTAAATTCGCAAGTTCAAGTTCACTCTGGTCAGGTGGAAGCATGGCAGAAGTTATATTAACCTTTTCAACATTTTGTTCATCAACGATATGAATTACAAATTCTTTAGTTTCAATAATATTTCGTGCTGTATCCTTTTGTTTCCCCTCATTACCTCGTTGAATCGATAATGAAATTAGCGGAGGATTGGATGATACGATATTAAAGTAACTAAAGGGGGCCCCGTTTACGATACCGCTTTTCGAATGAGTTGTCACGAAGGCAATCGGTCGAGGAATAATACTGCCAATTAGCAGTTTGTAATTTTCCCTTTCTGTATTAGAGGTCGGGTCAATTGTTAGCACTGTTTTCACTCCAATCTGAATCAATTATGCTCTTTAAACGTAAACAGGTTAACCCCGCTTTAATTTTTTTCTGTTTAAATATCAACTTGGCCTTCACCAATTATCCCATTATTAGCTTCACCCCATGGAAAAAGGGTGATAATTGTTCCTGGTTTGGCGTCTGCATTCCCAAAATATTGGTGATATGTTTTTGGTCATTGACCGTTTGTTTGACAAGGCGCACTCCCAACACTATCGAATAAAAATTAACATTTTCTTGAGGACGACAATTGCGCTGATATGGTGTATACCCATTGTTTTTTTCATATTGTTCACTTTCAATATCCACTTTTAAAGTGTTAACGGGCACTATTTTCCTCAGTGCTATTGTTTGAAACTTGGTCCTATTCTAATTAATTTTTTATATCTGCTTTTTGACCAACTTTTTTTAGAACGTTAATGACCAATTCTTTCTCCTCATTCGTTAAATCACCGAACAGTTCATGAATAACCAATTCATGTTGTGGGAAAATCTCATCCATTAATTTTCTACCATCCTTTGTTATAGTGAGGTGGATGACGCGTCGGTCTTCCTTGCAGAAATTTCGTTTGAGTAACCCTTTACGCTCTAATTTATCAATGACATAGGTCATCGAACCACTGGCCAACAAAATACGGTTACAAATTTGCTGGACCGTTTGTTTCCCTTTATGATATAAAATCTCTAAGACAGCAAACTCGGTTGGACTTAGGTCATAATTGGCGATATCATGTTTGACCCTTTCTTGGACAGATTTTGCTGCTTTCATGAACACAATATAAGCTTTGATAGTTTGTTCTGTTTCCATTCCACCACCCCTAGCATAATTTTATTCTTAATTAAAATATCTTGAATGTGAGATAATTGTAATACAAAATTGATTTTACGTCAACTACTTCGATTTTATAGGTGTATACGGGATCCGATTATTTAAAAAATAAAAACATACCAACAAAAAAAGCATCCTTTAGATGCTTTTTTACTAATCTTCCTACGACAATACCATTTTC
>JAIMAD010000551.1 GCA_023512145.1 Bacillus sp. (in: firmicutes)
ATTTCACTCAATTAAAATCCCCCTCGTTCCAGTTTTCTTAGGTCTATTTTATCTATATTTCGCGTTTTTGCAATTAAAAATTCGCAAAATGCGAAATTTATTATTGACATTCGCGAAATGAGAACTTATTATATAAATATAAGTTCGCGCTTCGCGAAGTAAGGGGTGGATAAATGATATATATATCTATTGGTAGAAATGCAAAACGGATAAGGTTGGAAAAAGGTTTGAAACAATCTTATGTAGCAACAAAGCTAGGTTTTAAAGCATCTTCAAGTTATTCAGACATAGAAAGTGGTAGAAGAAACTTATCAGTAGAAAAATTACCGATTTTAGCCAGTACCTTAGATGTAGACATTAAGGATCTATTTTATGAAGGAAAAAATTCGCAAAGTGAAAGGTGATTCAGCTTATTTTTTCCAGATTGCCCATAAATAAAGTGGACAATTTGGGAGATATAAATTTTGAAAGGGGATAAGAAGATGGCTTATAAAACATGGGATTCACTTCCTGAGATATTAGTAGCTCAAGATATTTCTGATTTTCTTTTTTTGAGTAGACGTAGGGTGTATGAGTTATTTAATATTCCAATATCAGAAGGGGGTATACCTAATTTTGAGGTAGGAAATTCCAAAAGGGCTGATAAAAGTGATTTTAAAAAATGGATTCAGGAAAGAAAAGAGGAAAAATCTAAAAAGGTTGGGTGAATTTGAACAAATAATAGACCGTTGCTCTAAACGACGGGCAAAAAAATCTAATTTACCTTGTACAAACCTTGGATCGGAGGGCTCATTAGTAAATTTTAAAAGGAGATTCAAATGTGAAAGAACCTGGAGTGATTCATGATGAAACGGTATGGTCTATGGATAATTATACAATTTGTTATAAGACAATTCTCAATTAATCCGGAGAGAATTGAAATTAAAAGGATTGAGGAGATGAGGTGTCCATTCGGTTAGTTGATGTTGGGAAAGGTGCTAACATCGGTCTTAAAAATTTTGCGGATTTCGGTTCTAATGCTGAAATTGAGTTTGATAGGGAAGGGTGGAATGACTAATGGGTAGCATTGACGATCACGCAATAGATAGTTTGAAAGTTTGGTTTGAAATTGAACTTGAAGATTTAAAGGAGGAATGGAAATGCGGTAGCATTTCTAAGTTAAGTGAATGCCACAGTTATTGGAGTACAAATGTTTATAGAACAGCGTTAAATGTTCTGATTAAGGGTTGTTATTTACCTGATTATGTAGATCAATATTTAATACCACCTATTTCTAAATTGGTTAAGGAGAATTGGTGATATGAGAGGGGAAGTAAAATGCTTTCGTTTGACTTGTTCAGAGTGTGTGGAAGAATTTCTAAGTGAATTTATTTATTTTAATGAAGAAGAACAGATTTGCCTAGCATGTTTAAGAGAAAAGGAGACATACGAAAGACAGAAAAGGTATCTCGAAAAAAGAAAATCGAAATTAAAGAGTTTGTTGACGCTAATTCTTAAATGAGTTCATTCGCTTTGAAGAAATCGGACGTATTGTTAACGAGTTTATGAACAAGAAAATATGGGCACCAGTAATCGGACCATCAAGCAAAACTTACACACGTCCCTTTGATAATAAGGAGGATGATTAAGATGAGGAATAAACTAATTCAAATAAGAGACAGGCAATTTACTAATAACTCTAATCTTGAGCAAAAAAATAAGCCTGCAAAAAGGCGCAGGACAAATTTAACCCACTAATATTATACCATAAAACGCAACTGTAATCCACTATGAACGGATTACTATGGAACCAATAATTAGTTCGACTTTTTTGCAGGCTTTCCATTAAGGAGGAAAATAAAATGGAAAGTCAGGTGTTTAAACCGAGTTACCCACCGATAGAGGTGTTGAGCGAGGCTTTGAAAGCGATGGATATTGCGAAGGATGAGTTGAATAACAGGGAATTTATGAGAGATTCTGGACGTTTCCCTGTTAGCGTTCTCCCAAAAGTTTTTCGTGATTTCATTGAACAAGCATCTATAACTTTAGCTACTTCACCCGACTTTGTGGCTCTTGGGGTATTAAGTTTTGTAAATGTAGGTGTTGGTAACGCTTTAAGTAAGGGTGAAATTAAATGAAATCAAAAAGTGACTTGTTTATGTATAGTGAACCTAATCAAGAAATGCAAAAAAATATAGATTTGCTTTTAAAAATTATAAATGAAGGAGCCGATAAGAATGAGACTATTGATCTAGTCATTCAAGAAACGAGTCCAGTTTTAGAAGATTCTCCAAAATCAGACATGATACCAAAACCTTTCCTGAGAAAAGGACATGCCCTCTATAAGAATGTTTTTAAGAATGACAGCATTCAGCAACTTAGAGTATCACGGTCAATCCCATGGATTATTAAAGAATTATCAAACTTAGAACGAAACAGCTGTTACTACGAATTAGCTTGGGGGGATGGTAATTTGGAGAAACGGGAAATTGTTCGGGCAAGCACCTTAAGCACTAAAAGTGAACTGATCAAATTATCGGATAAAGGGTTCCCTGTAAACGACATAAATTCTAAGGATTTAATCCAATACTTTGACCAGTATTTAACAACCAATGAATTAGAGCAAGTGTCTATGGTGGAGCGTTTGGGCCAGATAAAAGA
>JAIMAD010000552.1 GCA_023512145.1 Bacillus sp. (in: firmicutes)
CTTTTAGACCCAGCCTCTAAACAAGGCGGCCTCCGCCATTTTTCTGACGCCAACCATGTAAGCGGCTAAGCGCATATTAACCTTATGTGTTTGGGAGAGATCATAGATTTCATTAAAAGATTTAACGAGCCTTTTCCGTAATTTCTCGGCTACTTCCTCTTCACTCCAATAATATCCTTGCTTATTTTGAACCCATTCAAAATACGAGACAGTGACACCACCTGCTCCTGCTAACACATCAGGAACGAGTAATATATCACGCTCTGCAAGAATATTAGTTGCCTCAAGTGTTGTCGGACCGTTGGCCGCTTCAACGACAATCCTTGCTTTAATGTTACGCGCATTTTCAGCAGTAATTTGACTAGCAATTGCTGCAGGTACCAACACGTCACAGTCCTTCTCAAGTAGTTCTTTGTTCGTGATTGCACCCTCAAAAAGGGTGGTCACTGTGCCAAAGCTGTCGCGACGGTCCAACAGATAATTAATATTTAACCCATCCGGATTATAGAGTGCACCATAAACATCAGAAATTCCAACGACGATCGCACCTGCATCATGCATAAACTTTGCGACGTAGCTGCCAGCATTTCCAAAACCTTGGACAATCACCCGAGCACCCTGAAGTGCAATGCCGCGCTTTTTTGTGGCTTCTTCTATGCATATGGCAACACCCAGTGCCCCGGCTTTTTCCCGTCCTTCCGAACCCCCAAGTACGAGTGGTTTCCCTGTGATAAAACCAGGCGTCTCATATTGACGGAGACGACTGTATTCATCCATCATCCAGGCCATAATCTGCGAATTTGTGTACATATCCGGTGCCGGGATATCCTTGGCGGGCCCGACAAGTTGGCTTATCGCACGAACATAGCCGCGACTTAACCGTTCAAGTTCACCCATCGACATAGTTCTTGGATTACAAAGAATTGCGCCCTTTCCTCCTCCAAACGGTAAATCTGCTATCCCACATTTCAAGCCCATCCACATCGATAAAGCCTTTACTTCATCAATATTCACCTGTGGATGATAACGGATACCGCCCATTGTTGGGCCAACCGCATCGTTATGTTGGGCCCTAAACCCGCTAAAGATTTTATTTGAACCGTCATCCATACGAACAGGAATCCTGACATTGACCATACGTAATGGTTCTTTTAATAATTCAAACATTTCCTCGTTATAGCCCAGTTTTTTTAATGCATCATGAATAACAATCTGTGTTGATGTAAGAAGATTTAATGTCTCTATTACCTTTTCCTTTTCATCTCCACTATTTGTTATACCATTAGTCCACATTTTGGCACCCCTAGTTATTTTTACCTTATTCTCTATTAATAAGTAGTAAGCATCCCACCCACTAATTACAGTTCCATTTTAGCCAAGTACTTTGGTAATTCGTTCGATAGCCCAATCTAGTTCTTCCTTACTGATAACAAGTGGCGGAGCAAAACGTATTACCGTGTCATGTGTTTCCTTACACAAGAGGCCATGATCTTTTAATTGTTCGCAATAGCTGCGGGCTGGTTCCGTCAGTTCAACACCAATAAACAAACCACGTCCACGAACATCCTTAATCATCGGATTTTTTAATTCTTTAAGCTTGTTGATAAAATACTCCCCCAGCGCAAGCGAACGATCGGCAAGTTTTTCATCAATAAGCACATCTAGAGCTGCAATCGACACGGCACATGCCATCGGATTCCCTCCAAAGGTCGAACCATGCGAGCCTGGGTTAAATACGCCTAAAATATCTTTGTTTGCAACGACACAAGAAATTGGGAACACACCGCCGCCTAAGGCTTTACCAAGAATATACATGTCAGGATTAACATCTTCCCATTCACAGGCAAACATTTTTCCAGTACGTGCTAAACCAGCTTGGATTTCATCGGCAATAAAGAGAATATTGTTCTTCTGACAAAGTTCAAATGCGGCCTTAAAAAATCCTGCAGGTGGAATCACAATCCCGGCCTCACCTTGAATAGGTTCAATCAAAAACGCAGCCGTGTTCGGTGTAATCGCTGCTTGTAATGCCTCTAAATCTCCGTAAGGAATGAGCTTAATTCCAGGTAACATCGGACCAAATCCCCGTTTGTACTCCGCTTCAGATGACAAAGAAACAGCTGACATTGTTCTTCCATGGAAATTCCCGGTACAGGCAATAATCTCTGCTTGGTCATCGACCACACCTTTTACATCATAGCTCCAGCGACGCGCTGCCTTAACAGCTGTCTCAACAGCTTCTGCACCTGTGTTCATTGGAAGTGCCATCTCTTTGTTCGTTAAGAGACAAATCTTTTCAAACCATGGGCCGAGCTGGTCATTATGGAATGCACGTGAAATTAAGGTAACCTTGTCTGCTTGATCTTTTAGAGCTTGAATAATTTTCGGATGACGATGTCCTTGGTTTACAGCAGAGTACGCACTCAGCATATCCATGTATTTGTTACCTTCAGGATCTTCCACCCATACCCCTTCTGCACAAGAGATAACAATTGGTAGTGGATGATAATTATTAGCACCATATTTCTGCGTCTTTTCAATCAATTCATTTGTGTTGGTGTTTGTGTTTGCTGTCATAAAAAATTTTCCTCCGTTTCAAGACAGGATATGTATATATATTTCTATTG
>JAIMAD010000553.1 GCA_023512145.1 Bacillus sp. (in: firmicutes)
TCATTTGACTATCTTGTTCTATCTCCTGGTGCTAGCCCGATTAAACCCCAAATTCCAGGTATAGAAACAGCTGAATCGCTTTTTACCCTAAGAAATATTCCTGATACAGATAAAATCAAGTCATATGTTGATATGAAAAATCCACGGAAAGCAACTGTAGTAGGCGGCGGATTTATCGGGATTGAGATGGCCGAAAATCTTTGGGATTTAGGAATTGAAGTGACAATCATCGAAATGTCAAAGCAAATTATGGCCCCAATCGATATTGAAATGGCTTCGATTTTAAATAGCCACCTTCGTGAAAAAGGAGTAAATCTCATTCTTGAAGATGGCGTGGCTGCATTCGAACAAAATGGAAAAGTCCTCAGGTTAACAAGCGGCCAGAAAATTGAAACAGATATGATTATTTTAGCGATTGGCGTCAAACCGGAAAACCAATTAGCAATTGGCGCTGGATTAAAGGTAGGAAAACGTGGTGGGATTGTCGTAAATGAACATTTACAAACGGAGGACCCAAGTATCTATGCAATTGGAGATGCGATTGAGGTTGCGGATTATATCAATGGACAACCTGCACAAATTCCACTTGCTGGGCCAGCTAACCGTCAGGGAAGAATGGTTGCCGACCATATTAATGGTCTCCCTGTCAGGTACAAAGGAACACTTGGAACGTCCATTGCTAAAGTTTTTGAGATGACGGTGGCGGCAACTGGTAATAATGAAAAAATATTAAAACAAATAGGGATTCCTTATGAAGTAGTCCATGTTCACCCGGGTTCGCATGCTGGCTATTATCCAGGTGCATTTCCAATTTCCCTAAAGCTAATTTTCGACAAAGAATCCGGAAAAATCTTTGGTGCCCAAGCTGTATCCAAGGATGGAGCGGATAAAAGGATTGATGTCATTGCAACTGCTATCAAAGGAAATTTGACCATATATGATCTACCCGATTTAGAGCTTGCATATGCACCACCCTATTCTTCTGCTAAAGATCCTGTCAACATGGCAGGGTATGTTGCTGTCAATAGTGCAAATGGTTTGGTTGAAACAGTCCAATGGCATGAAATCGATGAAATTGTCCAAAAAGGTGGTTTATTAATTGATGTTCGTGAACCAAACGAAAGAGTTATGGGCTTCATTGGCGGTTCGATTAATATTCCACTAGGGGAAATCCGGGAGCGTCTCGAAGAATTCCCCAAAGAGCAAACCATTTATTTAACGTGTCAGGTAGGATTACGCGGTTATTTAGGTGCACGAATACTATCACAAAATGGTTTTAAAGTTAAAAATCTTGATGGCGGATATAAAACATATTCAAGTGTTTATGAACCAACATTCACTAAAAATAGCGGAGAAATGATAAATGATTCTGGTATGATGGAGGATGTAAAGTTATAATCTATTGGTGGAAATGAACGGTCAGGGTCTACTCGGTGATCCTTCCTAAGTGTGAATGGAAATTGTCTATTTAATGACGGTTTCCAGGGGACTTCTAGTGATTATTGCTTAAAATCCAAACAACAGAGGTGAACTAAATGAATATGATCTATAATGATAAAGCAATAAATCGTTTAAAACGGGTTGACGGACAAGTAAAAGGAATTTTGAAAATGATCGAGGATGGCAGGGACTGCAAAGAAGTTATTACCCAGCTTTCTGCTGCAAGATCTGCGATTGACAGGACGATTGCAGTCATTGTCAGTTCCAATCTCGAAAACTGTATTCGTGAATCGATAGAAGCAGGCGATGACGAATCTTCAAAAATTGTTGAAGAGGCCGTTAATATGCTTGTAAAGAGTAGATAAATCAATGTAACGTCCATCATTTTGATGGACGTTTTTATGTTATTTGAACACGTTTTAATGGTAAAAAAATGAATTATATTATAAATGTAAAAAATTGACATTTATTTCTAAGGAGAATAAAATTAAATTGAAAGAAAAAATGAATAGGGAGGAATAAACAATGACTAGCCTATCACCATTCAAAAAAAGAGCTCGGGATATAAGGGGGGAAATGTGGGATACTTTCACTGATCTCTTCAGTGATAATCTATTTGCACCAGTCAGAAGTGATACGCATCTCTTCCGCACTGATATTAAAGACATTGGGGAGCAATATGTCATAGAGGCGGAATTGCCCGGTTTCGACAAAGAGGATATAAAAGTTGATTACGACCATAATTATCTTACTATTTCGGCTATACGTGAAACCATCACAAAAGAAGAGAAGGACAATTTCATTCGCCAAGAAAGGCATTTTGGAGAATTTGTCCGCCGCTTTTATGTTGAAAATCTTGATGAAAATACAATTGACGCTACTTTCAAAAACGGGATTCTTACATTGAATTGCCCTAAACTAATGGTTACTAAAACAGAACAGAAAATGATTAAAATTAATTAATAACTGTTTATCCTTTTTTGTTGTGAAATAAGTAACCCTTTGGCCGTAATCAGGGAGTTTATGATCCTGATTACGGTCTTTTTCTGCTAAAATCCCAACTATTTGAATTGATTTTGGTTGAGCATCTGTTCTATCGCCAATATTTAGGAAACGGATAGGTTAACTAGGCATAGGATATAAGAAAAAAAGGTGGGGTACCATTGATACACACTGTTAAGCGC
>JAIMAD010000554.1 GCA_023512145.1 Bacillus sp. (in: firmicutes)
GTATATATATTTCTATTGTAGCCGAGCATGGAAGAAGAATGAACACTTAATAAAAAAATTTTATATCTTTGTCGCTAATATAAAAAAAGCCCAGTCCCACTTGCTAATAATAGCAGGGGGCTAGGCTTTACATTATTTCACTATTTAGTTAATTTTTTCTGACTGGTCAATCCATTCTTGGAGCTTATCCTTTAGGGTGTTGAATCCTTGTTGTCCATCTGCTTCGGGAATAATTGTTGCAGTTTGGCGTTTACGAGGCTTCTTTGCTTTAGCAGCAGCAGCTTGTTGAACAGGTGCTTCTTCTGTTGCACGAATTGATAGGCCAATTTTCCCAGCCCCTTCGTTCACAGATAAAATTTTAACCTGTATTTCATCTCCAACTTTAAGGTGGTCATTAATATCCTTCACATAACCGTGCGTGATTTCAGAAATATGGACAAGTCCTTGGGTATTATCGTCAAGTGCTACGAAAGCGCCGTATGGTTGAATTCCTGTTACCTTACCAGTTAATATACTTCCAGTTTCAATCTTCTCTGTCATAAAAACACTCCTAGATAAATAATTTATTTATACCTTATATACGCATTATTATATTATATCACAAGGAATCACTTTAATCAAAAAATCTTTCAACAAACTATAAAAAGAAGCTTTTAATTATGGCTATGCTTGTAAATTATGTGCAATTCATACTAACTATGAAACAGAATACACATTTACTTATGAATAAGGAAAAAGTTTTACGAAAAGATGAGGTGATACTTTAATTAGAACGGTTTAGATGTTGTTGGCAATACAGTCTTGATAAATTGACAGAAAACTTTAACATAATGTTCAAAATGGAAATAAGATAATTGGGTTATTCGTGATAAACTAGTAGTGAGAAAATCTAATTTTTAAAGTAAGAGGTGAACCAGTATGAATACGATTGGTCAAACCATCAAGACTGCTCGCGAAATGCTAAACATGACCCAACAGGAGTTGGCAAGAAAAGTTAGAGTTGGCATACTCACGATTGAGAAATACGAATCTGGTGAATCCATGCCAAGCACCCAGACAATATTAAAGCTGTCGACTGTTCTAGATATACCTGCCTCTGAGTTATTAGCACCCCAAACTCATAAAAACTCTTCACTCAAGAATCCCTGATATTGATCATTATCGAGTAAAAGCGGTAAACTAAACCGCTTTTTTCTTTGCCTAAACGTATAAGAACAGGGGAAATTGGATAAGCTTATGAAGTAAAGCTTTCTAGTATTCCCCCCTTTTGAAGAGGACATCCATATTGGATTGTCCCTTTTTTTTGTGGTAGAAACCATCAAAGGTTTTACCTTAAATTGAACAAGAATCGTTTTCTTTTATTGCTAATAATTCTTCAGCTATTTTTAGGCAGCTTTCCTGTGGAATTATTTTTTCAAATGAAAATTCATAAATTCGCTGAATTTTTTCGGCCAACTCTGAACTGTCATTAAGTTCGTGGATTGCTTGAATTGTATCAGCGATTTCTGTTTCATAGCTGCTTTCTCCCAAGCAAAATGGATCCCACTCATTTAAAACATCCACATATTGCAAATTGGTTTGAATTTCTTTTCTCATCTATTTTTTCTCCTATCATTCTACATTTGTTAAAACGATTGAAAAAGTCGAGCCACTGTGGCTCGACTTTTTATAGTAGCAGTATTTATATCATTGAAATGGCTAAATACTTAGAATAAAACATATTCTGCGAGAACGCTCTGCAGTTCGTAAATGTTCAAACTTTTGTTAAATTGCTTTTGCACTGGGAGGGCGGTCCCTGAGATCCAAATCTTTAGTTCTGCCTCTAAATCAAAGCTGCCTGCTGTTTCAATACTAAAGTGTGTGATGCTTTTATAAGGAATAGAATGATACTCGACCTTTCTCCCTGTTATCCCCTGTTTATCCACTAAAATTAACCGTTTATTTGTAAAGATAAACATATCACGAATTAACTTATACGCTCTTTCAATTCTTTCATTCGGTGCGAGAATTTTCCCAAATTCCCTTTCTACTTCAGCACTATTTACTTCTGAGGCATTGCCCATTATTCCATCAAGAAATCCCATATGCTTCACCCCTTTTTCACTAATACCACAAGTGTACCTAATTTTTCCAAAAATACAAAGCTAGACGTTAATCGTCTAACTAATGAACTACTTACTCGCTATTTAGTAGGGAGCATATTTTTTGATATGTATCGATGCCAAAATAATCTTTATATCCTCGTAGTATTGGCTGTTAAAACTATTCATTACCCTATTTTTCAATGACGTCGTTACCTTTTGTTATATACGCACTTTTATATTGTCCTGGGGTTTTCCCAGTAAACTTTTTAAAAAGGGATGTGTAATAGCTCTGATTACAGTATCCCAACATATTGGCAATATCACTGAGACTTGAATTTGAATGAAGAAGATAATACTTTGAATCCTCTATCTTCTTTCTATTTATGTATTCTGGGATGACCATACCAACTGAGACCTTAAAAATCTTGGAAAGATATCCGGGATGAACACCTGCAAATTCAGCTATTTTTTCTACAGATATTCTATGGAAAATTCTTTGATGAATAAAGGTAATTGCCCGATTTACTACTTGAT
>JAIMAD010000555.1 GCA_023512145.1 Bacillus sp. (in: firmicutes)
TATCTGTTTTGTCTCCTACGTTTGAACATCCAGTTAATAGAAAAATAGCTAAGAATAATTGGCTCCACTTTTTCATTAACGTGCCTCCCTTTTCCATCTAGTTTAACAAGTTATATTCCCATTGCATGTAGAAATTATGTGTCAATCATGATTAAAGGTAATACTTGGTTGGGCCTGGTTTCCGATCACAAAGACCCTAAGATTCTGACTTTTCAATTCTCTGATACTACAAATCCCGGTATTTATGCGTGGCGACTGGCAAGGTGAACTAATCTTTGACGAAGCATAGGGACGGTTCTGCTGGCTTTTTTGGAAAAGGAAATGTGAAGAAAAAGACTATGAGAACCGTCCCTGTGGAACTTGGAGTTATGCTTTGAATATCTAAAATTGAAAGCCACCGGAACCGTCCCGATGGCTTTTCCCTCCTGAAATGGTATAATAAACTCATTGGATGAGCTCATTTGAACTCCAAATTTTTATCAAAGGGTGAGATGATGGGTAAACGAATTTTCTTTTTTCTATTAACGAATGTTTTAGTATTAGTCACCATTAGTATTGTGCTATCTCTTACAGGTGCCGGAAATTATTTTAATGCCCAAGGCGGTATTGATCTGACTTCACTATTAATATTTAGTGCTATCGTTGGTTTTTCAGGGGCTCTCATATCCTTGGCGATGTCACGCTGGATGGCAAAAATGATGTTGAAAGTTAAGGTGTTAAACCCTGAGGCATCATTATCTCCTTCGGAAAGAACCATTGTCGAAAAAGTCCATCGCCTTTCTAGTGCAGCTGGATTAACTCACATGCCTGAAGTGGGAATTTACAATTCACCAGAAGTGAATGCGTTTGCCACTGGTCCTTCGAAAAAACGATCACTTGTTGCGGTCTCAACCGGGTTGCTTAATGAAATGGATGATGCAGCTATTGAGGGAGTAATTGCCCATGAAGTAGCACATATTGCCAATGGTGATATGGTAACCATGACCCTTCTGCAAGGTGTAGTGAATACATTTGTTGTTTTCCTTGCGCGGATTGCAGCTTGGGCGGTGTCACGCTTTGTAAAAGAAGACATAGCGCCAATCGTTCATTTCATTGCTGTTATTGTCTTCCAAATTGCCTTCTCAATTTTAGGAAGCCTTGTGGTATTTGCTTATTCAAGACATCGTGAATTTCACGCAGACAGAGGCGGAGCAGACCTAGCCGGTAAGGATAAAATGACTCACGCATTACAATGTCTAAAAGCTTATTCAAATCGGATGAAAGATGAAGAGCAAATGGCGATTTCTACCTTAAAAATTAACGGTAAACGTAAATCCATGCTATTTTCAACACATCCGGATCTTGACGAAAGAATTAATCGATTGAATATAAAATAATGAAGCGAAGCAAGGGGACGGTTCTCTTGCTTCCAAAATGATAAAACGGCCGCCAATAAATAATTGGCAGCCGTTTTATCATTTTGCAATTAACCAACAGTATTAGTCCTTTACACCGACTAATCCTCCGCAACATTCGAGCAGTTTCATCACTCCCATGATTACCTGATTAAATGTGCTCCAAACCAGCACCATAATTTCCCTCAACAGATTTTTTTGTATAATGGATATAATAAAAAAGAGAAGTGCTTTTAACACTTCTCCATGCAACTGCTACCGTCAGGGTGGTGGTTGTCTATATGTTATTTTTATGAGAACCACCCTTTTGCTTGCGACGGCGTAGGGCGGTTTTCTTGTTTTCTAGAACATTCTTCCGAAAAAATATGTACATACTTCCCGCGCAATCCCCTTCAGAACTTCTCGTAGAATTTCAAGAAATGTTTCCATGATTATCACCTTCTTTCCTATAACGGAAAGAAGAGACAACCAACCATCCCAACAATATTCAGCTGAAACTCCATTCTATAAATATAAAACCCTATCATCTTCGACAAATATCGGGTGGTGGCAGTGGATTGCGCCCACTATAGTAGACACGTTTAAATTTGGACCCATAAAAGCCACCAGAACCGTCCTCACGATATTCCTAATTTCCAAACATCAAAACCTTTCTTGGACCACAAAATGCGGAAGCAAAAGAACCGTCCCCACGCTTCCACAAGGTCTGTACATTAAACTTTAGCTGAGTGGTCTGACCCCAAAAACTTTTGAATTCTATATAAATAAGCATCCTCAATATAACTATTACCAATTCTACTTCGAGAAATCCTTAAACCATTAATACCTTCAGGACCAGTTTGAATTTCCTTATCTAGAAAATTGATTAATGTATCGTTAGGACTAATGACTGAAATATTTTCTAATGAAAAACCAACTGTTACCCCTTTACTCTCCATTATTTCTAAAATATCGTTTATTTGCATATAAGCCTTTTTAGGGCTAGCAAATTCTGCGTCTTTTGAGGCAATCATTAATCTCCATCTATCGGCCTCAGAATCATATAGCCAGAAAGCCGTGTGAACATTAATATGCGCCTCATAAAGTCCCTTTATCAGATTTTCTCCATCACTAATATCACTTTCTACCAATGTTGTTTTATCCACTTCAACATCCCCTTTTCTGGATTAGCGACCGCATCATAGATATCCCTCGCTTCTCCTGCAGTATGCC
>JAIMAD010000556.1 GCA_023512145.1 Bacillus sp. (in: firmicutes)
ATATAAATCAGAGGCGAATATCATTAGCTTAGGATCTTTCTTTCTGGATAACCAAATACCCGATGAATATAAGTTTGAAGTGGATTTGTTGGTAGTAACTAAAGCCCTGGAAAGGGCTTTAGCACTTGACGAAGACATCAGTATTTTTTTGAATCGAAATGCTGAGTTATTAATGTATGGACACGGTGAGCCTTTTTTACAGGCGCTTTTAGCATTTGAAAAAAAAGGTATTAGTTTAAAGCGAATTGTTCTTGAAGTTTCTGACCGAAGTTACGAAGGTGATTTAGATCAATTTGATCACTTATTGCACTATTATCGGACGTATGGAATTAAGATTGCGGTGGCAAGTATTGATAGTGAAAGTCATTATTTTGAACGGATTGGACAACTTGAACCAGATATTTTAAAAATCAACTTACAAGCCTTGAAATCGACGTCAACGGGAATAAATTATAACGATGTTTTGTTTACTCTGTCCCTTTTGGCAAGGAAAATCGGTGCAACTCTTTTATTTGAAAATATTGAAATGAGCTACCAGCTCCAGTTCGCTTGGAAAAATGGTGGCCGCTATTATCAAGGATATTATTTACACCCACCTGCTGCAGAATTCATTCCACGGGATTTTTTGAAGCATCGCTTAAAAGAGAAATTCCATGACTTTATATCTTATGAAAAAAGAAAATTAGAGGCTGTTTATACAACTGCTGAATATTTTCAAGTGCGTGTTCAAGAACTAGTGATTAGGAATAAAAATGCAAACTACCAAGACCTTTTTCAAGTATTGATCAAGGAAATGGATCAAATTGCTTTTCGGATGTATGTATGTGACGAGGATGGTTTTCAAAAATCTGCCAATATCTTTAAAGGAAATGACATCTGGTGCGCACAATCCGAATACATTCAAAAAAATTGGAGTTGGCGACCTTATTTTTTGGAGAATATTATAAAAATGAGGCATGAGAGAAAAGGAATACTGTCTGATTTGTATAGTGATTTTGAGACAGGAGAAACGATACGGACTTTTTCATTTCCTATGAATGGGAACGAATATTTATTTATTGATATTTCATACAAATACTTATTCGAACACGACCAATTATTGTGATATTAATAAAAAATTTACCCTTTTAAAGATATATACTTGGACAAATGAACAAGGTTCTTTTATTATTTTACTATTGGCATAAAAAAACGACTGGAAAATTCCGAAATTAATCCTTTCGGATAGAAATATGCCAATTGAGAAACATAATTGTATAAAGTATGTTTGTGTTTGAAAGGAGACGGTGTAAATGTCACAGCTTCACGGTATATTAACGAGGTTAAAAAACCTTCAAGAACAATCTCATAGTGGTGAGCCTGCACAGCGCTATTTTGAGGTAAATGGTGAAAGAAAGTGTCAGGTAACATTTCATCCGAAAACGGAAACATTTGAATTAGAAATATATAACGAAAAGGAAAAACCAAAACGATATCAATTTGATAATATTGATATGATTACGATTGAAATTTTTGATTTGATTCAATAGGAACCTTTATGGTTCCTTTCTTTTTCTATGAAAATTTCTAATCATAATCGGTAAGTAAATTAATACAGACAGCCGAAAAATATGATAGAATGTATCTGAAGAAAAACAAATATTGAGGAGTTTTCGGAGATGATCAGTCTTCACAGTGGGGAATTTTTAGAGTTAACAATCCAAGAATTAATGATACCCTCCGAGCGGGTAGCACACGTCCAAATAGGGAACAGTCTCGAACATGCATTGTTGGTGTTAACAAAAAGCGGGTATACAGCGATACCAGTATTAGACCCACAAAATAAGCTGCATGGGTTAATTAGTACACCAATCATAATGGACTCTATTCTTGGACTTGAAAGAATTGAATTTGAGCAACTAGAAAAAAAACGGGTAGAAGAGGTCATGAAAACCTTAATTCCAAGAGTGAAAATTTCTGTTTCGTTTCAAAAGTGTCTGGAGTTACTTGTTAGCCAGCCTTTTATTTGTGTTGAGACAGAGGATGGTTTTTTTGAAGGAATTTTGCCAAGGAGTACCGTATTAAGTCAACTCAATAAGAGTATAAAAAGATTAAAAAATAGTTAATATTAGTGCTTTAAAGCTCCCTAAAAGGGAGCTGTATTTTTTTGATTTGAGGTGTTTATATGAGTATTGCCACTACGAACCCATCACAGGGAGGATCCCCCAAAAAACAAACGAAGAAACCACTTGTTTTAGCCGCTGTGATGTTAGCCATGTTTATGGGGGCAATTGAAGCGACCATTGTTTCAACAGCAATGCCGGCAATTGTTGCCGATTTGGGTGGGTTTAGGCTCTATAGCTGGGTATTTTCAGCTTACCTCTTAATGAATTCGGTAACTGTCCTCATATATGGTAAACTCTCTGATTTATTTGGTCGAAAACCAATTCTTACCTTTGGAATTATTATCTTTTTACTTGGGTCCATTCTTTGTGGGTTTGCTACATCAATGAAAACACTGATTATTTTCCGTTTAATTCAAGGATTCGGAGCCGGAGCAGTTATGCCGATTGCTACGACCATTGTAGGTGATATTTATACTGCGGAAG
>JAIMAD010000557.1 GCA_023512145.1 Bacillus sp. (in: firmicutes)
CTTTTACTGTGCGTTAGCTGTTGCCTCCCCAGGTCAAGAAACATTGACGGTGTCAGGTACCTGTGAAGGCCGTATCCTTGAAGAATCTAGGGGTACAAATGGATTTGGTTATGACCCAGTTGTATTTGTACCTTCAAAAGGTGTTTCGATGGCTGAACTAACACCGGATGAAAAAAATAAAATCAGCCACCGCGCTCATGCATTGCAGAAGCTAGATGTCATCCTAGATGATATTTTAGAAAGAGCTGACAGACTATGAGCAAGGTGTTAATTGTCAGTGATAGCCATGGATTGACAAAAGAGCTTGAGGTTTTAAGGAAGAGGCATTTGGACGAAGTCGACTTGCTGATTCATTGTGGTGATTCACAATTGATGCCGGATGAACAAGCAATTTCTGGTTATTTGACCGTAAGGGGGAACTGCGATTTCGGTGAGGGCTACCCGATGGAGGTAATTTCTGAGGTTTCCGACCGAAAGTTCTTTATTACCCACGGACATCGTTATTCTGTAAAAACTTCTTTGCGGGTATTAAATAACAAAGCGCAAGAAGTTAATGCAGATATCGTCTGTTATGGTCACTCACACCTCTTAGCTGCGGATATGATTAAAGGGAGATTATTTATAAACCCTGGCAGCATCCGTTTACCACGGGAACGACTTGAAAAAACCTATGTCATTCTTGATTTACTCCCAGATAAAATTAAGATGGCTGTGTTTGAATCGAATGGACGAGAAATCACAGACATGGCCCGTGAATTTATACTAAAAGAATGATGGGGGGATATTTTCACCCCCTTGCCTTCTTTTTAAATTTGACCAACTTGTTGTTGACTTTTTGATTGTAGGATAATATAATGAATCTTGTCTTAAAAAATTAATTATGTCCCAGTAGCTCAGCTGGATAGAGCAACGCCCTTCAAGAAAATAGGAGCCTTTATAGGGAAAGAAGAACCTATAAAGTGGACGACACTATATCGGTGAAACCTTAACAGATCATGCTGATGGCAATACCGAGGAAACTTACGCCTTTCACAAGGAAGAGAAGTCCTGAATGACTGACAATTGTCAGTGGTAAGGATCTTAAAAAATAATCGTCAATGATTATCGTGAGGTTCCGTAGAGACTACACGTGTCGCACCTGAAACGGTGAAGATATAGTCCAGACCACAAACAGTATTTGATTGGTGACGAAAGTCATAGTGGTAAGCTAAGGCGTGGGTCGGGGGTTCGAATCCCTCCTGGGACATCATAATACATACTAAAACATTTAACTCACTTTTAAAAGTGAGTTTTTTATTTTTAAAACTATCTTCGTAACCATTACCTACTGAAAGCTTCAGTAGGTTTTTTGTTGTTTTCAAGAGTGAAATTCAGGAAAAAGAAGTTAAGAGTAATATTTGAATAAAACAAACAAACGTTCTATAATATATATAAGGAACATATTGTTTTAATGGTTATTTTTAAGTGAGTCAACATTTGAGCAAAAGTCAGAGAAATTTATATATATGTTAAAATATATGTTCTAACAAATTGCCGAAGGGCGGTAATTCTATGAAACACCATACTAAAAGTAAAGGTGATTTGGGTGTTTTAAAGGCTCAAGTTGATCTTTATGAAAAGGGCTATATGATTTTACTTCCACAAACAGAGCATGCACCATTTGATTTAGTGGTTTATAAAGATCAGAATTTTAAAAGAGTTCAGGTTAAATATAGGAATGTAAATGAAAAAGGAATTTTAGAAGTAAGATTTAGCTCATCATATAGTACCAGCCATGGCACTATGAGTAAATATGTAGATAAAAATGAAATTGATGTCTATTGTATCTATTGTCCTCAAACTGATAAATGTTATTACTTTAATCCAAAATCCTTCCAACATTCAATTAGCTTGAGGGTAGAAATACCAAAGAATAATCAATTGCTAAATGTTAAATTTGCAAAAGATTACTGCGAGGTTCCATAGAATCATTTAAATTACAAATCTTTATTCACCAGTGATGGTGAGTTTTTTTTGTCCTGCATATATGCTAAACTATTTTTCAATGACATGCTTAAGGACGGTACTATATGAAAAAACGGGAACGAGTAAAAAGGAAAGATAATGTAATCTACTTCCCCGGCTTAGAAAAAGGACTAACTAAAAAAGGACTAGATTACCTTGAAAAGAAAAAATACACAGAAGCAATTAATCTTTTGGAGGATGCAAAGGAGCTAGACCCGGATAACGACGACGTTTTAGTCGGGCTGGTCCTTGCCTATTTTGAAGCGGGATCGTTTAAAAAAGCAAAAGAACTGGCAAATGAAATGCTCTTAAAAGGAATTGGTGACTATTTTCAAACGGTCGATCTTTATTTGACGGTGCTTATTCAGCTCCATGAATACCATGAGATCATAGAGACCATTGAAGCATTATTAGAAGAAAAAGAGATTCCACCAGAAAAATATGATCATTTTTTAACCATTCTGCAATTTAGTCAACGGATGGAGGAAAATAGTCAGACTGATATTAAAGTAAGCACGTTTGAAGAAACGAACATGCAAGAATTGAACCTTTTATCGATAGAAAATCTTAAAG
>JAIMAD010000558.1 GCA_023512145.1 Bacillus sp. (in: firmicutes)
CTTCGACATTAACTTCACTTTCGAGGCCAACGACTTTTACGTCTTTCATTTTAGTAGCAATGTGATCATACCAAGGATCACCCGTAAACGATTGAACGGCACCAACCGGCGTTACGCCCATGGAAAGAAGTGCTTCAGTTCCTTCATTGGTCAGGATGACAACCCGCTTGGGAGTTCCTTTAATTGTCGTGGATCCCATTGAGTGTTCAACGGTGTAACTTTTTTTTACCGTTTTTGTGTCTGTCTCTTCTGTTGTCTTCTTCTCATTTGTGCCACAAGCAGCCAATAATAAAATGGCCATAATAGAAAGAAGCGAGAGTATCGTTTTGATAGATTTCATTTGTGATTGTATCCTCCTTGGATTGATGCAATTGATAATCATTTTCAATGACACCCTTATCATAAGTTGAAAGAAAGGGAGATGTCAACGGTTTAATTGAAAATGATTTTCAAAATCAATTACAAAAGTGTGAACAACATCTGGTATAATTGAAAATGATTATCAGATGCATTGACAGTCATTATCAATTGGAGATAGACTTAATTTAATTAGAACATAATAACTATAAAGATGTAAGAAAGGTTTTAACTGCGATGTTATTAAAAAATACGTCAGTAAGATGGGCAGGTTTTCTAACTGCTGTCGCGCTAATGCTGTTATTAATGTGTGCAAGTGTCATCTTTGGTTATACAGATACAAGTTGGCGAACGGCGATTGCTGCCTATACATCTTATAATGGCTCAAACGAACATATAATTATTCAAACAGTTAGAGTTCCGAGGGCGTTAATCGCTTCAGCTGTGGGGGCTAGCTTGGCGATTGCTGGAACGCTTATGCAAACCTTAACAAAAAATCCACTGGCATCACCGGGAATCTTTGGCATTAATGCTGGGGCAGGTTTTGCAGTTGTTGCCGCAATGACCTTATTTTCAGTGAATGATTTACAAGCCTTCAATGGTCTGGCCTTTTTAGGGGCAGCACTAGCAGCCATCAGCGTATATGCCATTGGTTCTTTTGGACGTGAAGGGTTAACGCCGATGAAGCTTACCTTAGCAGGTGCGGCGATGGCAGCGATGTTTTCCTCGTTTACACAAGGATTACTCGTTGTTGATGAAGCTGCACTTGAACAGGTTTTGTTTTGGCTTGCTGGGTCTGTGCAAGGGCGAAAATTGGAGACACTCTTCAATGTTTTACCGTATATAGGTATTGGCATGATTGGTTCTATCCTTATCGCGGGAAAAATGAATATCCTGTCAATGGGGGAAGATGTAGCAAAAGGACTTAGTTTAAACACTGGGTTTGTAAAGGCGTCCATTGGTGTCATTGTTATTTTATTAGCAGGTGGTTCCGTAGCTGTTGCAGGGCCGATTGGCTTTGTGGGGATTGTTGTCCCCCATATTACCAGGTCAATCATTGGGATAGATCATCGCTGGGTGATTCCCTTGTCAGGGGTTATGGGTGCGATTTTATTATTAGTTGCTGATATTGCTGCCAGATATCTACTCATGCCATCGGAGGTGCCTGTCGGAGTCATGACGGCAATCATTGGAACTCCATTCTTTATTTTCATTGCGAGAAGGGGGTTCAATGCTTGATGAGTAAATATAAAAATGTTCGTTTATTTAATGGCAGAATGTCCTTTTTGATTGATCGGAAAGCCAGCTTCACTTTTTCAATCCTTTTGGTTATCACCTTTCTTGTTTTTGTGATTAGTACGGGAACGGGCGAAATGAAGATTAATCCGCTAACAGTTATTAAGGTTTTGTTTGGTGGCGGTCCTGAAATGGAAACACTCATTATCACATCCTTTCGTTTACCAAGAATCATTGTTGCCTTAATTGTGGGAATTTCTTTAGCTGTTGCCGGAGGAATATTGCAAGGAATGATCAGAAATCCACTAGCATCACCCGATGTACTAGGGATTACCGGTGGAGCTGCAGTGGCTGTGGTTGGTTTTTTAGCCTTTTTCAGTGATGAAAATAATGCTTTAACCGTTAGTATCTCGTGGTTACCGTTAGCAGCCTTTTTAGGGGCCGGGGTCGTTGCCTTTTTAGTTTATTTCCTTGCATGGAAAAATGGGGTATCACCAATTCGGCTCATTTTGATTGGAATTGGAATTTCGACATTGATGCAATCCTTGACAACCTTAATGATGATTATGGGACCAATTTACCAGGCAAGCCAAGCGAATATATGGATTACCGGAACGGTATACGGCTCCAATTGGAAGAATGTTGCGACCTTGGTCCCCTGGACAGTTACCTTCCTCATTATTGCTATGATTGCAGCAAGAACGATTAATATTCAAGAACTTGGTGATGAGGTAGCAACTGGTCTAGGTGGAAAGGTGCAAAAACAACGGTTCTTCTTGTTAATGGTTAGTACCGCATTGATAGGCAGTTCTGTCGCTTTTGCAGGAGGAATTGGCTTTGTTGGCTTAATGGCACCACATATGGCGAGAAGATTAGTAGGATCCTCGTTTGGAGCGCTACTTCCCGCATCTGCACTACTAGGTGGGATTCTTGTCATGTTAGCTGATTTAATTGGAAGAACGTTGTTTTCCCCGTTAG
>JAIMAD010000559.1 GCA_023512145.1 Bacillus sp. (in: firmicutes)
GCCATATCTTCACGGTCATGGTTTTGACTTTTTCAAATTAGGTGAAGTAGCATTTATTGATCTAAAAACTTTATCTTTATCAGAAAACAAGATGAGGGGGTTAAGTGAATTAAGAAATAAATTTCTTCGAGACAATTTTACTTTTCAGATAATAGAACCGCCTTATTCAAACGAAGTAATGACTGAATTAAGAGGAATTTCAAATGAGTGGCTGCAAGGGAGTATTGAGAAAGGCTTTTCACTAGGTTTTTTTGATAAAGAATATTTAAATAAAGCACCGATTGCACTTGTGAAAGATGGAAATAATCAAATAATCGGATTTATGAGTATCATGTATGTTTATGATGATTTTAAAACGCTTTCCGTTGATTTAATAAGGTTAAGAGCTGACGCCACATCCACGACGGTCGATTTTCTTTTTCTCAGCCTGTTTATTTGGGCAAAAGAACAGGGCTATGGGCGCTTCGATATGGGAATGGCACCTTTGCCCAATGTAGGTTCATCAAAATTCGCTTTTTTAAGCGAAAAAATTGCTACGCAAATTTTCCTACATGGACACTATATTTATCACTTTCAGGGTATAAGGAGTTTTAAGGAAAAGTATACTAATATCTGGGAACCTAAATATTTAGCCTATCGAAGGAAATCTTCCTTACCATTAATAATGGCACAAATCGCTTTATTAATATCGAAAAAAAGAGCTTAGAGCTTATTTTAGTGATGGGATGTTTCCAAGCAGTTTTACTAGAAAAAATAGGGTAGTACCTTTTTAACTAAAGGCAGAGAAAATCTTTATTTATTATGGAAATCTGTTAAAATAGTATGATAAATAATGATAGTTAGGGTGCAATCTAGTGAAAAGGTATATTCCATTTATGGGGATTTTGCTACTTTTTTTTTCAACGTCATTAACCTCTTTTGCAGCAGAAAATCAACAATTAGTAATAAAAAGTGAGGGGGTAGCCCTAGTAGATTCTGAAACGGGTGCCGTTCTCTTCTCAAAAAATGCTGAAGCTAGAATGTACCCCGCCAGTCTTACTAAAATAGCAACTGCTATCTATGCGATTGAAAAAGGTGAATTAGACAGTATCGTTACAGTAAGTGGAAGGGCAGTTCGACAAGCTGGGACGAGCGTATATTTAAATGAAGGAGAACAGGTCACTTTGAAGAAACTGATACAAGGGATGCTGATTAACTCTGGAAATGACGCAGCCGTGGCAATTGCCGAACATATAGATGGAAGTGTTGAGCGTTTTGCTGAAAATATGAATGTTTATCTAAAGAAAAGGATGGGTGTTGGTAACACACATTTTACCAATCCAAATGGACTGTTTGATGAGAACCATTATACAACTGCAATGGATTTAGCAATCATTACAAATTATGCAATTCAGAACCCCATTTTTGCAGAAATTTTTGGGACAAAAGAACTGCCGTGGGAGGGACAGTCTTGGCACACGACCCTCTTTACCCACCATCGCATCCTTAAAGGAGAGTTACCCTACCTAGGAATAACTGGTGGGAAAACAGGTTATACGACCGAATCAAAACAAACACTAGCCACTACTGCGGATAATGGAAGCATCAAGTTGACAGCAATCGTCTTAAAATCTGACAAAAAAAATGATAAATATATTGATACAAAGCGATTATTTGATTACGGATTTAATGTATATCAGCATGGGACAATAAAGCAGGGTGAAATTTTTAATCAGGATGCTAAAGAATTTTATATTGAACACGATACCCTAATAACGGAGAATATTGATGGAAGTATAAAAAGAGTAAGTAACGATGGTATCCTCTCTATTGAAACTAAAGATGGCCAGGTTGTTCAGTTAGTCCCACTAAAGGAAAAGGAACAAAAAAAAGAGAGTCTATCAAAAAAAAGTGCTAACTCCGAAGTAGAGAAGCAACAAATTTCCTATGTATTCGCAATCTTTGGAATCATAATAATCGTATTCGTAGGGATATTTATCAATGTCCGAAAGAAATTTACTAAGAGGTATTAAATTATTACAAAAATAAGCCATGAAAAGGATACTCCTTTCCTTGGCTATTTTTGTGTTACATTAGTTGCGAGTAACATCAAGGCAGAGATTAAAATCATCGCTATAACCAAGAGCCAGGCTAAATTCATATTCCCTGATTCCATGGCGATATAAATAGCTGTAGGAGCTGTTTGTGTTTTTCCAGGGATATTGCCTGCGAACATGAAGGTGGCCCCAAATTCTCCAAGTGCTCTGGCAAAACTAAGGATTAAACCGGTAATAATTGATTTTATTGATAAGGGCAGGGCAACAAGTAAAAATACATTCCATTCGTTTGCACCATCAACTCTAGCTGCATCTTCTATATCCTTATCAACAGATTGAAATCCTATTTTTACTGTTTGGTACATCAATGGAAAAGCGACGATCGATGATGCAATCACAGCAGCCAGTGGAGTGAAAATAATCGAACTTTCAAACAAATTTTCGATTAATGAACCAACTGGACTATTTCCACCAAAAAAGAAAATTAATAAAAATCCAATGACAGTCGGTGGCAATACAATTGGTAGC
>JAIMAD010000560.1 GCA_023512145.1 Bacillus sp. (in: firmicutes)
ACCTTTTTTCACTCGGATTATGTTAGGGGTATACCCCTTGGCAGTTACAAGCATTTTAACTTTTGGAGTGCTTTCATTAGTAACATCAACTTCCGTTTTGGCAATGGGCTGAGTACTTGATTCTTGTTTAGCTTCTGTTTCAGTTTGAGCTGATTCACTTTTTCCCGGGACTTCCACCATGTCAGTGCTATACATAAATAAAAACAAGGATACGAGCACAACCCCACCTGCTATGATAGAAAAAGGCGAGAGCTCTTTTGTATCGAGGGTGAATTTATTGTTCGTTTCAACAAATATATACGCAATGACAAATCCGATAATAACAATATAAAAGCCTAGTAGAATCCCTAATAAAATCGTTGGGTTGATAAATTGAAGAAAAACGCCGAGTATGGAGCCGATAATCCCACCGATTAAACCGAAAATTGATCCCATTAGTATCGCCAATATTCCCACTGGGTGTCCAGCCAAGAAACCAATAACGAAACCAATAATCATACTAACTCCGACGACAAAAAACGTCTCACCGGACGTGATACCAATGATACTGCCAGTAAGTAGACCTGTCATTACCGCAATAACAATACTAATCATAATTCCAGGGAAATCAGATAGTTTCTTTTTGCTACGGTAAACAAGGGTAATGGAATAGCCGGTCCCAATTGCCACAATAACTGCTGAAATAATCGAAAAAATATTCATTTTTTGTCTCCTCATATGTGGTCAGATTCATTAAAATAGAAATAAACAACATAAGAGTATTATAAATGCAAATAACCAATTCAAATTTGTATTTTGCGTGATTAATATGAACATTTTATGAAAATTGTGAAATATAGGGGGGAAAGTAGGAACAAACCGTGGAAAATTAACTTATTCCACTTTTTCTTTATCAACAGCATTTTTGTAAATTCTCTTAAGGACCTCATTTTGCTTTTTGATGTATTCAAGTAAATATTCTTTTTCTTCTTCCTCGAGGTCAATCCCATCCTTTTCTTCATTCATCAGCACTTCACCTCATTTTTCCTAATAATTGTATTTTAACTGATTTGTATTAGAGTTTAAAGGAATATTGCAATTTTTGCCGAATTGGAAGGAGGGGGGAGGGAGACAGAAATGAAACCAATATTAAAGAACTTTCAAGAAGAATTTTCCACGGATCGATTATTAATCCGCAAGCCTTTGCCAGGGGATGGGAAAGCTGTCTATCAAGCAATACAAGGCTCATTAAACGAACTGAAACCTTGGCTGCCCTGGGCACATATTGAGCAAACAGGGGAGGATGTGGAAGGAAATATCCGTCATGCACATGCCAAGTTTCTGACCCGTGACGATTTAAGGTTACACATATTCAATAAAGAAAATGGCGAATTTATAGGTTCTTCGGGGTTACATCGAATCAACTGGGATGTACCTAAATTTGAAATCGGTTATTGGATTGATTCCAGGTTTAGCGGAAATGGATACATTACTGAAGCAACGGAGGCGATAACGGAATTTGCTTTTACAGAGTTAAAAGCAAAACGAGTGGAGATCCGTTGTGATTTTAAGAATACTAAAAGCCGCGCCATCCCTGAGAAATTAGGCTATACCCTAGAAGGCATATTAAAAAATGATGATATATCAGCGGACCGAAAAGAAATTAGAGACACATGTATCTATGCTAAAGTTGTCTAACACAGTTGGCATCAAGTAAAAAGAGTACCGATTAATAACGAGTTCCGGTGCGTATCGCAAAACTAATTTTCACAAAATGTATCTCTAATTGCACCGCAAAAAATGCGGTGCTTTTTGCATATGAAAAAAGCCCATGCATTATGATATGCTATTTCTTGTGTTTATTTTTATTCACTTATTGAATTAAAGCAAAATAGTTGAAGAATCCATCTCTTTTAAATCCATTTACTGCATGATAATATCAAAATCTTCGTCCGTAGGCTCTTCCCCTGTGTAGGCAATCCAATACATATATTGCTTGGAAAAATCATCCATAAAATATTCTACGTATGTTACAGACTTTGCCGATTCACCCAACACCTTTATTTCTTTTACTTTTGTATCACTTGCATTTTCATCTGACATGATATTGGTGATTTGTTCTTCTAATGATAGACTTTCTGTGATAGTTTGCTCCACAGTAGCCTCCTTAGCCTCGTTTGAACAACCGAACAAAATAAAGATTATGAAAAATGGGACATATAACTTTTTCATTACATCACCTCTCCTGCACCTCTAGTTAAAATACATCTCTTCAACGAAACCCATTAACCGATTAGGTACTCTTTTTACTTTCTCAGTCTAATATATATCTTTTCAAATAGAATTTAGTAATTGCCATGTATTCGCGGATATAAGATTTCAACACTGCCTTGATAGGAGTTTTTGTAGGAAGCCCCTCTACTTCTAATTCCAGGTCCCGGGCAATCGATATAGATCGGTAAATATGAAAATTATTAGTAACGACTAATCCTTGCTTGGCATTTAACGGTATCAGTTTTTTTGAAAAACGAATATTTTCATAGGTATCAGTGGAACGATCTTCTAAAATAATCCGTGATAGAC
>JAIMAD010000055.1 GCA_023512145.1 Bacillus sp. (in: firmicutes)
AGCCAGTAAAATCTAAATTTCATCAAGAAAAAGGATAACTATTCCAAAAATGAAAAAAGATCCCTCGCTTTTTTTCTCGCGGGATCTTTTTTTATTTAAATCAACTTAAAAAAATGTATGATAAAAATTGCTTCATACCATCAAGAATTGTTATAGAAAAGCTTAAGCATCAATTTTTCCATAAAAACACTATGCAAATAGGAGAAAACGTTGTTCACACTTTGGAAACAACTACGGGTTTCATTGTGATGCAGGTCACAGAGGGGAACTGTCCATCAGGTTTAAATAGGGTGTAAGCTTTACTATATCAAAACTGGAATCTAACTATTTTTGAAGTAAATCGAATTGGAAGAAACTATGGAGAGCATTGAGCAATTTTTTTTAAAAACTATGTGAACACGTTTACACTTAACTCACAATTTTCTCCTTATAGCTTTTTGAAAGGAAGTAAAAAAATGAAAAAGTATATAGTTATTGTCAGCATTATCCTTGCCTTTATGTCGCCAATGATAAGCTTTGCTAAAAATGAAACCATTTTAAGTATGGAAGAGCTAACAATTCAAGTAATGCCAGAGTTTGCCTATCATCCCAACGATAAAAAGAGAGAACATGCACCACTACTAATTGGCTATCATGGGTCGATGGTAAATAACTCTGAACAACCCCAGAAGGGCCAAATTGAAATTCCTCTACCAATGGAAGAGAAAAACTTTCAAATTGGTTATGTTGCGGATTATTCCATCGATCTTGCTACGGCATATGAAATTGAATATGCAATTGACCTCGATAATGGAACCATTTCATGGACAACAAGCGAAGAAATCGGGCCGAATGAACGATATAAATTTGTTATTGAGTTTTATACAGATAGCTTAAAGGTAGAAGAAGAAAAGAAATCGTTAGCCTATCAGTTTAAAAGCTTTGCTGATATAGGATTAGTCAATGTTATATTTACACAACCGAATAAAGCTGGAAAAATGGAGCTCATCCCAGCGCCAGAAGAACAGAAACATGGTGATGGAGAGAACCAATTTTCCTATCTTTTCCAAGGAGTAAAAGCAGGTGAAGAAAAAAGCTTTACCTTAAATTATGTGCGTAGCGAAACGTTGCCAACAACTGAATTGGTCAATGCAAAAAACCTAAATGTTGACCAAGAGAAAAAGGATACTAAAACCAACAAACTTGCCATTGGTGCCTTAAGTGGGATTGCACTTCTATCACTAGGTGCATTGACATATGTGATGAAAAATAGAAAAAAACAGCAATAAAACTGGTTGCCCTTAATTTTACAATCATTTTCAATTTTAGGATTAATGTACATATGTACTTTAATAGATAAATAGAGATAGAAAGATTTATGGGAGGTGAAGAAATGCTCAAAAAAATTCTGAAGATTGACAAAAGATTTTTACTGCTAGTGGCAATTCTTATTGGTGTGGTTTTATCATTTTCAACCGTAAAAACAATGGCTTACCTGGATTCACCCGGTTTTTGTCAAAATTGTCATACGATGAAAACAGTGCATACGTCATTCATGGATTCTACACATTCAGGTTTGCAATGTAATGACTGTCATTTGCCACATAAGAGTGCAGTAGGGAAATTATTCTTTAAAGGTCGCGCAGGGATGACACATATTTATTTCAACACACTCGGAACTGAGAAGATACCGGATGTGATTGAAGCGACGAACCGAACAAAGGATATCATGAATGAAAACTGTATCTCCTGCCATGAGAGTACGGTTAACAATGTATCACATGATGTAAAGGAAAAGTGTATTACATGTCACAAAACAGTACCACATGGGAAAGGCTTTAAAGACGATCATTATAATGAGCCACCTGTATCAGGAGAGTTGTTAGAAAATAAGGGGGGATTTTAAGAATGAGAAGTTTCCGAAATTGGGTATTGCTTCTCCTGCTAGCATTTGTATTGGTTATCACTGGTTGCAGTAAAGATACCAGTAGTGAAAAAACAACCGAAGCAGGTAAGAAGACAACAGGCCTTTCAAAAGATGAAATCAGTAATGAAGCGTTTAAAGAATTATTCCCGCTTCAATATAATAGCTACAAAAAAAATGAAAAGATGGAAGAAACAAAATACAATGGTTCGGTAAAACGTAGCAAATACGATGCTGATAAGGAACCATTACTGCCGATCCTTTTCAATGGATATGGATTTGCTACTGAATACAATGAAGACCGGGGACACACGTATGCGTTAGAAGATATCCGTGATGTAAAACGGATTACCGAAAAGTCGGTTGGTTCTTGTTATACTTGTAAATCAACGGCTGTTCCCCAAATGATTGAAGAAATGGGCGACGACTACTGGGGCGCTAATTTTGACAAAGAAATTTGGCCAAAAGGTGAAGCAATGGGCCACTCACCAATCGGGTGTTCTGATTGCCATGATCCGGAAACAATGGATTTACGCGTGACTCGACCAAGTCTTTTTAAAGCTTTGGAAGCAAAGGGTGTAGATACTTCAAATCCAACGAAAAATGAAATGCGCACCTATGTTTGTGGGCAGTGCCATGATGAATATTACTTTGCTGCTAGTAATAGTGAAGTAACCTACCCATGGACAAACGGCTTCAAGCCTGAAGAAATGTATGAATACTATAACACCATTGCTAAAAAGAATGGTTTTGAAAAAGACTGGATTAGTAATATTTCTGGAACACCAATGCTAAAGGCACAGCATCCTGAATTTGAAACGCATTCATCAGGTACTCATGGTAAAGCAGATGTATCTTGTGCAGATTGCCATATGCCATATGAACGTGTCGATGGAAAAAGAAAGATCACGTCACATTGGTGGACTTCTCCACTTAAAACGATGCAAACATCTTGTGGACAGTGTCACGCCGATCGTGATTTAGAAAAACTTGGTGATCGCGTCGAAGAAATTCAAGATTCAACTGTAAAGGGATTACATGATGCGCAGGATATTTCAACTTCAGCCCATTATTATGTAAACAAAATGATTACTTCTGGTGTGAGCCCAGAAAAAATCAAAGAAGCCCAGGAATTTGTGCGTAAAGGTCAATGGTTCTGGGATATTATCGCCGCAGAAAACTCAGCAGGATTCCATAATCCACAAGGATCAATGGATTCACTGAGGATGTCAATTGATGAATCAAACAAAACCATTCGTATTGCAACCGAAGAGCTTGTGAAAAAGGGTGTAAATATGGATGAGCTTGACAAGGAAATTGAAAAGGCGAAGAAAGCTGTTTTAGATGAAAAAGTAAATGAGAAGAAAAAAGAATCGGCAATTAATACCTATTTCCCTGCCCAAGCACCAGTTGTACCGGCAGTACCAAAAAAATAAGCCCTTAGCTACGATGGAATAAGAGATTTACGAAAAAGTGTGTACAAACTATACTCATTTCTGGAAAACACTGTTTCTCTTGTAGAGACAGTGTTTTCTTGAATTTTTTGTGACTAATTTTTGACAGAGTGTCAATTGAATGAGAGAGTAGAATGAAAGCCCTTCCACTATCATTGAAACACGAAAAAATTATTATCATTGACTCTAAATATTCGTTTATCACAAAAAAAGATTTGCCCAACACTGTTTCTATAAGTATAATATGAATAAATTCATAAGATTTCGCTCATATAATCGCAGGGGTATGGCCTGCAAGTTTCTACCAGATTGCCGTTATCAATCTGACTATGAGTGAGTAATGGGAAAGTCGCTATTTAATATGTAGCGTATTTCTTCCACATCCTTTCGGACAAACAAAGCCCAAAGGTCATTTTCTCACTCGATTTTTAACGTGAGCAGTGACCCTTGGGCTTTTTTCTGCTTTCTTGACCCTCGTGATCATAATCAGACCGCTACATGGGGCAAGAAAGCATTCTAGGTTATGGTCTCATGTTTGTCGGGGCGAACCAAAGAGATTCACTCTCAAATTAGGAGGAAATGCAATCATGAGATTACTAGAGGAAAAAATTAAATCTAACGGTCAAGTTATTTCAGAGAGAGTTTTAAAAGTAGATTCATTCTTGAATCATCAAATTGATCCGAAATTAATGCTGGAAATTGGTAAAGAGTTTGCAAAAGTTTTTAGCGGTGAAGGAATTACAAAGATTGTAACAATTGAGTCATCAGGTATTGCTCCTGCAGTTATGGCCGGTTTGTATATGGATGTTCCAGTTATTTTTGCAAGGAAAAGAAAATCTTTAACACTTGTCGATGAATTACTAACAGCTACAGTCCATTCTTTTACTAAAAATGAAACAAACGAGATTTCTATTTCGAAAAAATATGTAAATGATAGTGATCGAGTCTTAATCATTGATGATTTCCTTGCAAACGGTGAGGCAGCGCTTGGATTAGTAGAGGTCGTTAGGCAAAGCGGCGCATTGGTTGTGGGAATTGGCATAGTAATCGAGAAGTCTTTTCAGCCTGGGGCACAAAAGTTGCAGGACCTAGGTTTGAGGGTCGAATCCTTAGCTAGGATCGCTTCCCTTTCAAACGGAGAAGTTACATTTATAGATGAAAAAGTGGAGGAATTAATTAAATGAAACTACATCCGTTAAAAATAGCTTCGTTAGGACTTCAGCATGTATTAGCAATGTACGCAGGAGCAGTGATTGTTCCTCTAATCGTCGGAGGAGCACTTAATTTATCAAGCGAACAATTAACTTATTTAGTATCAATCGATATACTAATGTGCGGTATTGCGACAATTTTACAAGTTTGGCAGAATCGCTTTTTCGGAATCGGTTTACCAATTGTGCTAGGTTGTACGTTTACGGCTGTAGGACCAATGATTGCGATTGGGGGAGAGTACGGTATTTCTTCCATATATGGTTCCATCCTAGTTTCTGGACTTATCGTTATACTTATTTCTCAATTCTTTGGAAAATTAATTAAGTTTTTCCCTCCTGTTGTGACAGGATCAGTAGTAACCATTATTGGGATTACACTTATTCCAGTTGCGATGAATAACATTGCTGGCGGGCAAGGGAGCCCTGATTTCGGCAGCATTTCAAATATAAGCTTAGCATTCGGAACCTTGCTTGTAATTATCTTGTTTTATCGATTTACAAAAGGATTTATTCGCTCTATTTCAATACTTCTTGGATTAAGCGCTGGTACCCTTTCTGCTTCCCTAATGGGGAAGGTGAATTTCTCAGCAGTAGCAGACGCGTCTTGGTTCCACATGATTAAGCCTTTCTATTTCGGCGTACCTACTTTTGATTTAGTTCCGATTCTTACAATGACACTTGTTGCTATTGTAAGTCTAGTAGAATCAACGGGAATCTATTTTGCCCTAAGTGATCTAACAGGAAGAAAACTTACCGAAAAAGATTTTTCAAAAGGATATCGTGCCGAAGGTCTTGCGATTGTCTTGGGCGCATTGTTTAACTCGTTTCCGTATACCACCTATTCCCAAAACGTTGGTCTTGTTCAGCTAACTGGTGTTAAAGGGAAAAATGTTATTTATACGATGGGAGGAATGTTGGTATTTCTAGGGTTTGTTCCGAAAATAGGGGCATTCACCACCGTTATTCCCACACCAGTTCTTGGGGGTGCTATGGTGGCTATGTTCGGTATGGTCATTGCGTACGGAATCAAAATGCTAAGTAAAGTTGAATTTAATTCAGAAGGAAACCTATTAATAATCGCTTGTTCTGTCGGGATGGGGATGGGTGTTACAGCTGTTCCTGATTTATTTGCGCAACTTCCAGAAAGTATTAAGATATTAACGAACAATGGAATTGTTGCAGGCAGCTTAAGTGCAATATTCTTAAATATTATCTTCAATGAAGTAAAACCAAACAGGAAAAGCCAGTCCTCACAAGCCTTAAAAGCATCCTGAATTTCCTGATAAACAAATAAAGGCGGAGCTATTCTAAGCTTCGCCCTTATTTGTGTCCAGGTTTAGTGTTACTAAACTTAGAAGCAGATAGCTTTGCTTTGGTATATTGCTTGTTTGCTTAACAGGGTGGAATTAATATTAAAAACCGTAGTGGCAATTTCATTAATACTGAAAAAAAGGATTGCCAGCAAACTGAAAAGAGTCTAAAATTACGTGGGGAATCGAACGAAATTATTATGAAGGAGCGTTTTTTCATGCCACGTGCTTTATGGCTATTGATTATTGGGATGGCAGTGAATGTAACTGGTTCTTCTTTTTTGTGGCCATTGAATACTATCTATATTCATGAATATTTGGGTAAATCATTAACGGTTGCCGGAGTGGTTTTGATGTTAAACTCAGCGGCAAGTGTAATCGGAAATCTATACGGCGGTAGTCTTTTTGATAAAATAGGCGGCTATAAATCAATAATTTTAGGAATTGTAATAACGCTTGTAGGTCTTATCGGTTTAACCTTCTGGCATGGCTGGCCAGAATACATAGTCTTCCAAATTATCATGGGATTTGGTTCAGGGATTGTTTTTCCAGCGATGTTTGCTATGGCGGGTTCGGTTTGGATCGAAGGCGGTCGTAAAGCCTTTAATGCTATATATGTTGCCCAAAATCTTGGGGTAGCAGTGGGAGCAGCCCTTGGTGGGCTTGTTGCTGCGTACTCATTTCAACTAATTTTCATTGCTAATACATTCATGTATATCGTCTTTTTACTAATAGCTGTGTTTGGTTATAAGGGAATCAATGCTAGTTCGGGAAAACAGGCAACTAGCAATGGCCCTATCGTAAAAAACAGAAAAAATCTACAGGCTTTATTGATCCTGTGCACAGGCTATATGCTGTGTTGGGTTGCTTATGTGCAATGGCAAACAACCATCGCTACATATACACAGGAAATTAACATTTCATTGACGCAATATAGTTTGTTATGGGCGATAAATGGTGCGTTAATTGTCATTGGTCAACCGCTTTTAAATGGTGTATTGAAACATCTAACTGCCTCATTGAAGGTACAAATGTTAATTGGTATAGGCATTTTTATCCTTTCTTTTATCATTGCCGGAAAGGCAACTGTTTTCTCAGGGTTTTTGGTTGGAATGATTATCTTAACTATTGGTGAAATGTTCATCTGGCCTGCAGTCCCAGCCGTCGCTTTTGCTTTATCACCAAAGGGACGAGAGGGCTTTTACCAGGGAATTGTCAATAGCACCGCCACAGCGGGCCGGATGATTGGCCCGTTACTGGGCGGGATACTCGTTGATTTGTATAGTATATCCATGTTATTTACAGTATTGATTGGTTTATTCTTGCTAGCCATCGTAACGACGTTAATCTATGATCGGAGCTTGAAAGCCGAAAAGATAAAAGTAGTCTAGATTCATTAATTAACTATACCTGTTAGAGAAAAATTGGTACCACAGTTACTTGTCTGTGATTTTAGTTTGTTTTAAATCAAACATAAAGCAATCCATTCCCTAAAATTAAGAAAAAGGAAAACAGAGCAAAGCAATAAATCCATGCCTACATGTCCATGTTATAAAACAGAATCAAAGAAATCCTTCGTCCTTTGTTCAGTAGGGTGTTCAAACATTTTTTCAGGATGCCCTACTTCAACAATCCTCCCATCGTGTATATAGACAATCCAATCAGCGACTTCCTTGGCGAACCCCATCTCATGCGTAACGATTACCATGGTCATTCCCTCTATTGCCAACTCCTTCATGGTAGCTAGAACCTCACCGACGAGCTCGGGGTCCAAAGCAGAAGTTGGTTCGTCAAAGAGCATAACATCAGGTTTCATTGCGAGTGCGCGGGCGATGGCGACACGCTGCTTTTGGCCACCGGAAAGCTTGCTCGGATAGACGGTTTCCTTGTCAACAAGACCAACTTTTACTAGAAGCTCTTTTGCCTCCTTATAGGCCTGGTCTTTGGGCATTTTTTTCACATTTACTGGCGCTTCCATGATATTTTCAATCACTGTCATGTGTGGGAAGAGATGAAAGTGCTGGAATACCATTCCTACCCTAGACCTAATCTGATTAAGATCATGGGATTCGCGTTCCACTTTCTCGCCTGCAATGAAAATATTCCCGCTATCTTTGACCTCCAGGAAATTAAGACAGCGAAGCAACGTACTTTTACCTGACCCGCTGGCCCCGATTAAGCAAACAACATCGCTTTCTTTAACGGTCATATCAACATCTTTTAATACATGAAGATCTCCAAATGATTTATTTAACTTCTCTACTTTAACCATCACTGATTCTCCCATGCAATTCCCCCCTTTTTAATCGCTTACGGACAAGCGCTTTTCGATGTAACGGACAAGAATTGAAAACACAAGCACGAGGAATAAATAATAAACGGCAACAACCAAAAGGTAGCTCAGGTAATCAAACGTATTAGAACCGTAAGTGGTCGCCACGTTAAATAGCTCATACATTCCGATGAAGGCGGCAAGTGATGAATCCTTAAGGGCAATGATGAACTGATTCCCAAGCGGTGCCATGGCTCTGCGAAGTGCTTGGGGTAAAATAATTCTCCTATATGTAAGCTTTACACTCATCCCTAAGGAACGGCCGGCTTCCATTTGTCCCTTGTCAATCGATTGGATGGTCCCGCGGAAAATCTCCGCAATATAGGCACCATTATGGAAGGCAAGTGCCAGTACCACCGCTAAAAATTGTGAAATATTTAGTGAAGTCAAACCATAGTAGAATACGAAAATTTGGACAACGAGCGGGGTCCCACGAATAAGGAAGATATAGATATCTGCAATCCACTCAAGAATTTTGATTTTAGAAACCTTTAAAAATGCAAAAAACAACCCAATAAAGATACCGATAAAAATTGCAACTGCTGTCAGTTCAAATGTCAGCCACATTCCTTTTAGAAAAACCGGATAGGAATCAATAAATATTTTAATCCACTCCATGCTTTTTCTCCCTTCTCGGAACCGTTGGAGGACGAATCTTAAGTCTCTAAATACATCAGAAAACTTAAAACTCCTAACAAAAGCCCGAAGCTATATCTGTTTTTATCTGTTTGTTGAAAAATAAATCTAGAAATAGCCCAAATTAAAAACCTTTTTTTATGATTACTAGATAAGGAGGCGAATGTGCATATTTACGCACATTCGCCCACCTACAGTTATTCCTGTTCAGGATCTACCGTTATATCTTCACCTATGTACTTCTTGCTGATTTTAGTTAATGTCCCATTTTTGTGGAGTTTTTCAAGTGCTTTGTTAATTTCTTCTAAAATCTCCTCATTATCCTTTGCAACTGCAATTGCCTGATCACTGCGTCCGAGTAATTCTCTACCGACAATTTCCATTCCTGCCCCAATAGCTTCCTTCCCTGTAATAAAATCAGTAATAACCGCATCATGCTTGCCCTTGCTTAAAGCTTCCAACGCTGTAACGTCACTGTCGAGCAAAATGATGTTATCGGTTACTTCCTTTGCTGTTTTTTCATATGTGGAACCTTTAGAGACAGCAATTTCCTTACCCTCTAGGTCTGCGAGGGTTTTAATGGAACTGTCAGGTCGAACGAAGATTTGCGGTCCTGAGTAGTAGTATGGAATAGAAAAGTTTACTGCTAGTAAACGTTCCTCTGTAATCGTGTGGCTAGCTACAGCAGCATCAAAGCGCCCCGACTTAACCCCTTCAACAATTCCACCGAACTTAAATTTTTTCTGAACCGGATCTAAGCCCATTTCCTTGGCAATCGCTTCGGCAACTTCAATGTCAAAACCGGTCATTTTCCCATCTTCATTCGTAACACTGAATGGTTTAAATTCTCCTGAGGACGCATAGGTGAATTTACCCTCATCTACCAAATTCATTTCGTTTGTTGATGATGCCTCGTTACTACCACATGCTGCAAGAGATAGCATTAATACGAGCACTAATGTTATTTTTGTTAAATAGTTCACTAGAATAATTCCCCCTCATTTTCCCATTTTTTTTTGGACACACTTAACCATAGCATGTAAATTGAATATTCTCAAAATGGTTCAGTCCTATTTATCAGGTCTCTCCTTTGATATACTTGTATTTAGGGAAATGACCTCTCAGATACTTAATAATCAGCCTAAATCCTCCCATATTCTCCCCATTCCTTAAAGTTCGACAGAATTCATGTTAATCATTTTAGTTTTTTTATTTAGTTTTTCCTACCTATTTCCCTATTTTTTTATATTGAAAATGGTGAAAATCAATCCTGGGATGGTTTAAAGTTTTGCTGTTTTTTGCTTCTAACTTTGGTTCATATTTTGTAGATGTTAATGTTTAAGAAGAGGATAATCCGTCAAACCTGTAATAATGCATATGATTGCTTGCATACCGCCTGAAAATTTTATACAATAACCGTAATAGTTTTATATTGAAAAGACAGTGATTAGGAGTAGTAATGGTGCATACCCGCATTTAGAGAGTTGACGGCTGGTGCAAGTCAACCGGGTAGATCATGAACTCGCCTATGAGTTGCAAACATGAAAGTAACCGTAATGTTTGCCGTTTTCCGCGTTAAGGATGAATGAAGCGAGTGTTTTAAGCACTAATGTGGGTGGTACCGCGGGAAGATACATACAATCCTCTCGTCCCTTTTTTGGGATGAGGGGTTTTTTTATTTTAAAAAATAAATTTGAATAATCTTTGAACTGCGATAGCTGTCTAGCTACAGCGCCTAGCCCCTCGAGGTCATAAGCCAATCGCTTCGAATAAAAGGGTAGGCCTTCCGAAGCGCTCACCCTTATGGTTGTCGGGGCTGACCAGGCGCTTCCGCTTTTCTAATAGGAGGAAACAGTAATGAACTTTAATCATCGACAAATCGAAAAGAAATGGCAAAAGAAATGGGAAGAAGAAAAGACATTTAAAACAAGCGAAGAGTATGATAAAAGAAAGTTCTACGCTTTAGATATGTTTCCATATCCGTCTGGGGTCGGACTTCATGTTGGACACCCTGAGGGTTATACGGCTACGGACATTCTTTCGCGCTTAAAGCGGATGCAGGGCTATAATGTTCTTCACCCGATGGGCTGGGACGCATTCGGATTACCGGCCGAACAATACGCGCTGGATACAGGCAATGACCCGGCGGAATTTACAAAACACAATATTGACACCTTCCGCAGACAAATAAAATCACTTGGGTTCTCATATGATTGGGATCGGGAAGTCAACACAACAGACCCTGAATATTACAAATGGACACAATGGATTTTCTTAAAGCTATTTGAAAAAGGGTTAGCCTATATTGATGAAGTTGCGGTTAACTGGTGTCCTGCGCTTGGAACAGTATTGGCAAATGAAGAAGTCATTAATGGTTTGAGTGAACGCGGTGGACATCCGGTCGAGCGCCGTCCGATGAGGCAATGGATGTTAAGAATCACTGCTTATGCTGATCGTTTACTTGAAGATCTTGTAGAGCTTGATTGGCCAGAAAGTTTGAAGGAAATGCAGCGCAACTGGATTGGCCGTTCTGAAGGTGCTGAAGTTACTTTTACTATTGAAGGATTCGCTGAAACCTTCACCGTATTTACGACACGACCAGATACATTATTCGGTGCAACCTATGCAGTGTTAGCTCCTGAACATACCTTTGTTGATAAAATTACCACAGACTCTCAGCGAGCAGCAGTTGCTGCCTATTTAGATAAAGTAAAGACCAAAAGCGACCTCGAGCGCACAGACCTTGCGAAAGAGAAAACAGGTGTATTTACTGGTACGTATGCAATTAATCCAGCCAATGGTGAAAAAATGCCGATCTGGATTGCTGATTATGTTTTAGTAAGTTATGGAACTGGTGCGATTATGGCCGTTCCAGCACATGACGAACGCGACTATGAATTTGCAAAGGAATTTGACTTGCCAATTAAGGCAGTCCTCGCTGGTGGAAATGTTGAGAATGAAGCCTATCTGGGTGATGGCGAACATATTAATTCAGATTTTCTAAATGGATTGGATAAAGTGGAAGGTATTCAAAAAATGATTTCTTGGTTGGAAGAAAAAGGTATCGGAACCAAAAAGGTTACCTTCCGTCTACGTGATTGGCTGTTTAGTCGTCAGCGGTATTGGGGTGAGCCGATTCCAATTATCCATTGGGTAGATGGCACAATGACCGCTGTTCCGGAAGACCAGCTTCCATTGATGTTACCTAAAACAACGGAAATCCGACCATCTGGAACAGGAGAATCACCACTTGCAGTGATTAAGGATTGGGTAAATATTGTTGATCCGGTAACGGGTAAAAAGGGCCGTCGTGAAACAAATACCATGCCGCAATGGGCGGGTAGCTGTTGGTACTATTTACGGTATATCGATCCTAAAAACGATCAAGCACTTGCGTCAAAGGAAAAATTACAGCATTGGCTCCCAGTTGATATCTACATTGGTGGTGCGGAGCATGCGGTGTTGCACTTACTATACGCGCGCTTCTGGCATAAATTCTTGTATGATATCGGTGTTGTTTCAACAAAAGAACCATTCCAAAAGCTATTTAATCAGGGAATGATTTTAGGCGAAAACAATGAAAAAATGAGTAAATCAAAAGGAAATGTTGTCAATCCTGACGATATCGTAAAAAGTCATGGAGCCGATACACTTCGTTTATATGAAATGTTTATGGGACCACTTGATGCATCTATTGCATGGTCCGAAAATGGTTTAGATGGTTCTCGTCGCTTCTTAGACCGTATCTGGCGTTTGCTGGTGGAGGAAAACGGTTCTTTAACAAAAAAAATCCAGATAACTAAAAAAACATCTAGCTTGGAAAGGGTTTATCATCAAACCGTCAAAAAGGTTACTGAGGATTACGAAGGCTTACGATTTAATACCGCGATTTCGCAAATGATGGTATTTATAAATGAAGCATACAAAGCAACGGTTCTTCCTAAGGATTACATGGAGGGATTTGTTAAGATGCTAGCACCTGTTGTTCCACATATCGCTGAGGAACTTTGGGAAAAGCTAGGACATAGCGAAACAATTTCTTACGAAGCTTGGCCTGCTTATGATGAGGCGAAATTAGTAGACGCGGAAGTCGAAATAGTCATTCAAGTGAACGGTAAAGTTAAGACAAAACTGATGGTACCGACAGATGCCAGCAAAGAAGCATTGGAAGGAATTGCGATGGACGATGTGACCGTCAAGGAACAACTTGAGGGTAAAACGATCCATAAGGTGATAACAGTCCCAGGTAAACTTGTGAATATCGTAGCAAATTAAATTGAAGTGACAGTTAAGCTATGATCATTATTCGTTGGGTGTTTACGCAAGACATGTAGAACAAAATGGGAGGCAGATTCTGCCTCTGTTTTAAAGGGGATGGTTTTAATGGAAGAATTAAGTATTATTACGCCGGAAGACCTACAAAAGAAGCTCGAGGCAGGGGAAAAACTTGAGCTTGTGGATGTAAGGGAAGATGAAGAAGTCGCGAACGGGATGATCCCAGGGGCAAAGCATATTCGTATGGGTGAGATTCCAGTTAACCTCGATTATTTTGACAAAGATAAAGAATATATCCTTATCTGCCGCTCAAGCCGCCGCAGTGAAAATGTAGGTTATTACCTAAAAGAACAGGGCTATAAAGTTCGTAACATGATTGGTGGCATGCTGGAATGGACTGGAGAAACAAAATAACGATTCCTTAATGGGATCGTTTTTTTTGTTATTTATTTTTAATTTTCTGAAATATTGGTAAAAATGATAATAAAAAGAAAGGGAGAGGACAATGATACAGGTTAAACTATTTGATCGAGAGCATGAGAAGGATTTGGAAAAGGAAATGAATCGATTTTTGAGAGGGATAGATGAACAGGAATTACTTGATATTAAATATAATGTCGCAGCAATGGCAGAGGATGAAGAGGAAGAACAGATCTATTGTTTTTCAGCGATGATTATTTATCGGGCCTGACGGGTGTCAGGCCAAATCTTTTTATCTAGACTTCATGTTTTTTGCAGAGAGTGCTGCATTGGTTCCAGCTAATCTTCCGGTCACGAAGGCAGAAGTGATATTGTAGCCACCAGTATAACCATGAACATCAAGGATTTCACCGCAAAAATACAAGCCAGCCATTAATTTTGAACCCATCGTTTGCGGTTCAATTTCCTTCACGGACACACCACCGCCAGTAACAAATGCTTTTTCGATAGGAAGGGTACCATTCACTTTAATTGGAAAGTGTTTGCAGCTTTTTGAAAGACTACGAATTTTTTCATTAGAAAGAGTTCCCCCTTGCTCGGAAGGATCAATTCCATTGTAATCTAAAAGAAACAGAAGGTATCGTTCTGGAAGCAAGCCTTTTAAGGTATTTTTGATAATTTTCTTCGAATCACTCTTAACAAGATTGATGATTTCTTGGAAAATTTCCTCTTCCTTTTTATCAGGTAAAGAGTCTAGATTCATGGTTACTTCCGTTAACTTCCACTTTTTCAGGGCTTTAATCACAAACTGGCTGCACCGTAGGACGGCGGGACCACTGATTCCAAAGTGGGTGAAGATCATATCCATGCGATGAGTTATGATCGACTTGCCTTTTGGATTTAACACACTTAACTCGATGTCTCTTAATGAAAGACCTTGCAAGGTTTTATTCTGGATAAATGCTTCACTAGACGTGATTGGCACTTCGGTTGGATAAAGTTCTGTTA
>JAIMAD010000561.1 GCA_023512145.1 Bacillus sp. (in: firmicutes)
GTACTACCGAGAGGATTTCCGCTAGTACCATCCGCATTTTTTATTCCTAGGAAATAATTTTTATATAAGCCTTCCCATAATTGTCCGACGATTTTTTCAGTCTCTTCTCTCGTAAAGCCTGCTAAACCATTTTTCACTCTCTGAGTAAAGAGATTTAATGGGAATGCCTGATAGTCACTTAAATGAATCGAAAAGTGCCTGAGTCCACTATTCCAGCAATACTGAAGCATTCGTTCTGTCTGTTCATCTAAGTGTTGTTTCCATTGGATTTGCTCTTTTGTTTTTGGAGTTTGAAAGGAGTAGACAGTGTTTATGCTTTCATTGATAACGTACAGGTGGTCTGTTGACAATGCTTGCGAGCTGTAAATCTGCCCGTTTTTTTCATGCAACTCGGCATGGTGATAGGTAATTGCTTGATAATAAGCGCTTTTACCACTAGCCATTCGTTTTTCTTGAAAAATGCTTGCTGAATTTTGTTTCCAATCACCAAGTTCTCCAATAAGTCTTCCATTCGAAAATAGTAATCCGAGATCTTGCCTTAAGTAGGCTTTTCGATCAAGGGTGGAATCAACTTTCCAGATTAAGGATTTGTTGTCAAGGAAGTTAAGTGATGATTCAATAGATTTAAATGCCACTTTTGGATCAATCGGGAAAAAAGTAATACTTTCTTGGACTTTGGGTTCGTGCAAAGTATATAATAACGCGGCAGCGAAACTTACGATTACCATGCCAAACAGATAATATCTCTTTTTCATGGATACTTCATCCTTCCATATCATAGATTTTGTTTGTCCTTTTACTGATATATGGGAATTTTATTCAGGAAATGACAATAGTGTCTAGAATCTTGTGGAAGTGTTCAAAAAGCCAGACTACTATTTTCCCTGAGGGAACTGGGGGATTGGGGTATACTTTTTCTACTAATAAAAATTAAGGGGGATCCCCGAGAATGAAAACGATTTATGAGATTCAGCAATTTTTAAAAAGCTATGGAACGATTATTTATATCGGTGATCGGGTTGCAGACCTCGAACTAATGGAAGCAGAACTAATCGAAATTTATCATTCAAAGTTAATTGAACCAAAAGAATTCCAAACAGCATTATTAATTTTAAGGCATGAAATTCAATTTCAAAAAGAAAAAACCAAGGGTAGGTGAAGGGATTGTCAAAAAAATGGATCGTAGGTGTCGATTTAGGTGGGACAACTACAAAACTAGCATTTGTTACAATGGATGGAGAAATTATTTATAAATGGGAAATAGAAACAGATAATTCGAATGAAGGTCAAAATATAACCGTAAATATTGCAAGAGCAATTGATAAAAAACTACAGCTACTTAACATGACAAGAGAAAAATTAGTAGGAATAGGTATGGGGGCGCCTGGTCCCGTGGACTATAAAACCGGAATTGTTTTAAATGTAGTAAATTTAGGATGGAAGGATAATTATCCCCTTAAGGATAGCCTGGAAGCAGAAACATTGCTCCCAGCAGCAGTTGAAAATGATGCCAACTGTGCGGCGTTGGGTGAGATGTGGAAGGGTGCTGGTAATGGTGCCAAGGACCTTGTTTGTGTCACACTTGGAACGGGTGTTGGTGGCGGGGTCATCGCGTCAGGAAATATTGTTCAAGGAATTAACGGTGCTGCAGGAGAAATCGGTCATATTACAGTTATCCCATTTGGTGGAGCCCCTTGCAATTGCGGAAAAACAGGTTGCCTAGAAACGGTTGCATCAGCAACAGGTATTGTTCGTTTAGCGATGGTTGAGCTAAAGCTTGGCAAGTCAACAGGTGAATTATCAGAAATGTTCACTTGTAACGGCAGAATTACCGCAAAAGATGTCTTTGATTCAGCGCGAAATGGTGACGAAATACCAAACAAAGTAATAGCTGACGTTTCCTTTCATTTAGGCTTCACGTTAGCTAGTATTGCTAACACACTTAATCCAGAAAAGATTGTTCTTGGTGGAGGTGTCTCAAAAGCAGGCGCTATTTTATTAGATTCAGTAAATGAAAATTTCGCAAAGTTCGCTTTTTCTGCGGTAAGAGAATCTACAAAAATTACGCTAGCAACATTAGGAAATGATGCAGGTGTGCTTGGTGCTGCTTGGCTTATTAAGAATCAAGAGAATAACTAAAAGACTTTAAAGATTAAGAGCTGGGGGTGATCTCCGGCTTTTTTCCTATTTATTTAAATATGTTTGAAATATTGAAACATATTTGTTGAAAAAACGTACTAACATATGAGAGTTTGTGGGAGGGGAATTAACTAAATTGAAACAAAGAAAAAGCAAGAATCTTATTTTTTTTATACTTATGTTAATTTTTTTGTCCCTCCTCTTATGTGCATGCACGAATAAGGAGCCGGAGAAACCCAAAATACCTGCAAAAAATGGTAGTTCCCATAAAACTCTTCCAGCTATTGGAAGTGAGTGGAAACTACCCATTGCTATACCTGAGGGTGAATTTTACAAACTTGGTGGTTGGCTTACTGAGGACCAAGTTCTCTACATAACTAATTTGGAACAAACATCAAGTATATATC
>JAIMAD010000562.1 GCA_023512145.1 Bacillus sp. (in: firmicutes)
GAAATAGACAAAGAAAAGGCTTTATCATATGAACTTGAAAATCCTCTATTTTATTATACTGGAAAGGATTTTGGCCACCAATATGAATGTCCATTATCTGTTCTTGAGAGTATTTTTCACTCATAAGAATTAGAGATAAAGGAATAGTTGATGATTGAAAATTGAATTAGCCATGGAACTAGATAATTTATTACATAACGAAAAATATGTGTACATCAATTTTCCCTCAAATGAATAGATGCAGAGTAAGTTTGTATTGAGGTATAACTATCTTTACTTAAGCGTGGATTTTAATAAAAAGGGCACAATCTATAAAATTAGATTGTGCCTGACACTTTTTTTATTTTTCAGTGTGTGCAATCCATCCGCCAAATAATGTTGTCGAAAAAAATTGTGTAACCCTTTCAAATCCAGCTTCCTGTAGGAGTTCTTCGATTTGGATGGCAGGAATAAAAGAGAGATCTCGCACTGATTCTTCCATTTCCTCCACATCCTCTAGCGTTAAATTCGTTAAATCCAGCCATATTGATTTCCATAAATTCATTCGTTCATCAAATTCAGGCTTTGATTGCTCACCAAACATCGTGACAAGGACAAAAGGGGAACCTGGTTGTAATCGTTCTTTTATAGTTTTTAATAAACTGCGTTTTTCTTCTATCGTTTCAATAAAATGGAGAACAAGTAAGCATGTTGCAGCATCGAATGTATCATTGAATTTAATTTGTTCAATTGTCCCAGTATGAATGGACACGCGTTCTTCAATGCCTTCATTTTTCGCCTTTTGTAAGGCCACTTCTAGCATAGCTTCAGACGGATCGACACCTGTAAAGGTCCAGGTAGGGTTTGCTGTTCCAAAGGTTACCAGCTCATTTCCGCCGCCTGCCCCCACGATTAGCAGACTTGCTGATTCATTAACATTGGCCCGAAGGAAAGACTGGACCATACGATACATGGCATCATATGTAGGTAAAGCACGTCGAATCCCCTTATCGTATTCTCTTGCTCTTTCCATATCAAATACTAAATCCTCATCCACTATTTTTCCCCCTTCTTCCGTTTACTTATTTTTTTATTATCTTATAGTTATTGAAAACTTACAAACTGTGGTTAGGTTATATAAATATCGGGTACCATTGGTAAAAATATCTGGTGCTCTAACCCTATTATGTCGATTCTCTAGTTTTGAGAAATCTTATCTGCTTCTACTTACCAGAAAGGGAATAATTTGAACTTATAATGCGCAACCTGAATGATGTATTACATGACTTGAGGAGGTAAACTATGGGTGACTTATTTGGTTTTTTTGGTGATGAGAAAGTAGAAAAAGATGAAAAGGTTGAAGCTGTTGACGATAAAAAGCTCCTTCTCCGTCAAGAAGAGCTGGATATATCTAAAAATAGGGCAGAAACTGGTGAGGTTATCCTGAGTAAGGAAATTGTAGAAGAACAAAAGGAAATTGACGTTCCAGTCATGCATGAAGAAGTTGTAATCGAAAGAAAAGCCATCGGCCATGAAATGAGCGATTCTCCGATTGGTGATGCAGAAGAAAGTATCCACATCCCTGTTAGCGCGGAAACGGTAGAAGTAGGAAAGCATACAGTCATAACAGGGGAAGTTTCTGCTCACAAACGAGAAGTAACAGGAACACAGCATATTGAAGAAACCCTCAAAAGAGAAGAAGCAAGTATGAATACAAGTGGTGATCCAACTATCGCGAATGATGATGGGATTTCCCCAATCGAATAAGTATGATTCTTTACTACTAATAACATCCCTCAAATTATCATTTCGGTTTGAGGGGTGTTTTTTAAATAATGTTTATTGGAAGTCTAACCCTCGATAAAAAATTTTGGTGTAGGATTGAAGTCACTTTTTGGAGGAAGTAATGGCAGAGGAAAAGGTAGCCAGGAATCAGGATGTAAAACTCAAGCTTCGTAAAGAACAGTTGGATATCTTAAAGAAAAAGGTGCGAGTTGGAGAAGTGAGTGTTCATAAAGAGGTAAGAACGGAGGAAAAAACGATTGTCGTCCCTGTGACAACCGTTGAACTTGTCATTGAAAGAAAAGTGTTTGATCCAGACAATCCGGATAGTTTAAATGGAAAAATGGAGGCCATGCGAATTCCTATTAGTAAAGAACTTATTGAGATAGTAAAACATCCCACTCTTTTAGAAGATATCAACATTTATAAACGAAAATTTCAAAAGATCGACCACATAAAAAAGACATTAAAAAGTGAAAAAATTCATGTCGATACCACTGGAAACGCTAAAGTTATCAACAAAGAAGGGGAAAAAAACAACCCTAGACATTGAATGATTTTTTTTGAAGTTACAGATAGAACTTGCAAAGCAGTGCAGGGATTACAACCTAGCAACATCCCTAAGGAACTACATAGATCCTAGGCTCTTCTATGCATGGTGTAAGTATGCTGGGATCGATTGGGCTAGCATATACACAGCATCACTACAGAGAAAGTTCCAATGGGTGAAGCATAGTAATGCTAGATGGGATGCTATGTTAAAGGCATATGG
>JAIMAD010000563.1 GCA_023512145.1 Bacillus sp. (in: firmicutes)
TCAAAGGACTGCATTAATGTAAGATGTGGGGTAATAAGGGCATAATGCGGATCATAGCGTTTACGATAAGAATTCACCAAATCCTGAAGTTTTTTTGATGGAAAAATGACCACTCCAAATTGCATAAGTATACCTCCATTTAAATAGAATTCTTTCGGGTAATATGTTGGTAATTCCGAAATGAAGAAAGTAAATCTTATAAGCCTTCTTGGTATTATAGCAAATTTTTTAAACATATGAAATCATTACCTTATGGACATCTTTGATTCAGGCAGTAATAGATTGCTACTTAAAATAGTATTTTAAGTGCTCGTTTTAAATCATGTTGCCAGTAAGTCCACGTATGATTTCCATTAAACTCTTCATAAAAATATGTAAAGGGCTTTCCAGAGATTATCAAAGACAACTTTCGGTTCGGAGTTAGAAAGTCACTCACTTTACCATCTGTCATTGACACTTCCGTTTCTTCGGTGCCAACCACATGATATATTTCTATTAGCTGTTCTTCTGAAAAAGCGCTAACTGCTTCTAATACTGAGTTATCTACGTATGGAGACTGCAACAGTACTTTTCCAAAAGTGTGCGGGTATTGAAGAGCAGTCATCAAACTGACAGTTGCACCAAGAGAGTCACCAACAAGTGCCCTAGTCGAGCCCATATGATACGTTGGAAACTCTTGATCAAGGAAAGGGACTAATTCATGTGCAAGAAAACGAATATATTGGCGATTCTGATCACCGTTCGGATGGTATTTCCGACGCCGGTCCGCTACATCCTTATAGGGTACCCCAACAATAATAATATTTTCAATTTCTCTTTCAAACAGAAACTCATCTGCCAGGCGACCAATTCTGCCGAGTTGAAAATAATCCCGACCATCCTGGGCGATCAACAGTGAGTATTTATTTAACGGCGAGTAGTTTGCAGGTAAATAGATGAGGAGCTGCATCTCTTCGCCAAGTTCTAGACTTAGAAAATTATGTTCTTTAATTGTGCCTCTTGGAAACTCCATTTGACAATTCCTCCATGATTCGTACTCAAGTGTATTATAACAAAACTAAAGAGGAAATGCTTTTTCGACATGAAAGATTGAGTAGTCAATGGATGTGATAAGGGGATTGGGTTAGTGAAGATAACGATTATTGGAACGAGGTTTGGGCATAATCGATAAAATATTTTCCCGTTTAAAGGTGCGTATTTGTTTTCTGAGCAAACAATAGGCGCGAATGTATTCATTATTGACCTCTTTCACAAGCAAGTTGCGTTGTGAAACCTCTTGGTTATCGGCGAGGTAAATCATTTCCAAAGGTACATTTTCTTCTATTGAACGCATTAATAGCCCATCCATGTGAATTCCTCCTTTTTATCCTTATAATATCATTATATTCGAACGTTAGTTCTTTATACAAGAATTTTACAACTAATTTTCGAAGACAGTAGAATAAATTATTGGCTTTGCCATGGTGGGAAGGATGGTTCTGCGAAAGGAAAGGTAAAAAGATATTGACATTCTAAAAAATTTCAATATAATTATAAATGTACTTAATAAGCGATCTGGTAGTTCAGTGGGAGAACATCACGTTGACAGCGTGGGGGTCGGGGGTTCGAATCCCTCCCAGATCATCAAAAATCCTAACATCAAAATGATGTTAGGATTTTTTGTATATTTTTTTAATATAATTTGTTGTTTCCTATCCTGGATAGATAAATATACAATATATTCATAATTCATGAAAATATAAGTCTTCTAATTTTTAAAAAACAGAACGTGTGTTTTATAATTAGGAGGATTGAGCCAGTGAAAAGAGAATGGGCTTTTTACCATGTTTCAACTTAGAGTCAAGTCCTTGATCATGATACTACTCTACATGAGAAAGCTTGTTTAAAATACATTGTCATTTTCCACGATTGGAAACTCTAATGTGAGATTGAGGAACTGGTGGTCATGGATATCGTGTAAACTAGAAGAGTGAAAAGGAATCGATAGAATCCTACTCGTGGCTCAGCAAAGAGAAATTGAAGTATTACTTGTATTCATATTGGACAGGATTGGCAGGAAAGAGGAGGAAATGAAATACCTTTTAAATGAGGGGATTGAAATCTGGTCTATAACTGAAGGGTTGATTTCTTCTTTTTCTGAACGAGAAACTGTATATTATCTTCAGTGCTCAAAAGAAGTGGAAAAAACATCGCAAAGAGTCAAAAGACGATGTGTACAACTAAACGAGGAAGGTACTTTTACAAGAGGTTCTCCTCCCTTTGGATACCAAATTATTAAAGTGGAAGATAAATCAGAATTAGCTATTCACCCACAGGAAGCTGAGGTTGTTACCAAGTGGGTCATGGAAAATGATTCTAGGTTGGTGAATATTCAAATAAAGTCAAAAAGTGACAGAAAGATTTGGATAAATTGAGGAAATCATTCTTGACTATCAGCTGATCTAAAAATTGAAGAGGGGTGCTCCTTGATGACAAATAGTAGAATGAATCCTAAGGTTGATGAATTTTTAAGTAAAG
>JAIMAD010000564.1 GCA_023512145.1 Bacillus sp. (in: firmicutes)
GTATTAGAGAGGGTGCAAAAGTGTGCAACGCTATTTTGTTAACAAAAAAGCAATGGATAATCGATTTCTCATTGACAAAGAAGACCACCATCATATTTTAAAGGTCATGCGCATGCAAATTGGCGATCAAGTTATTTGTGTGGATCCTGAAGGAAAACAAGCTGTATGTAGGCTTGTAGAAATTACCGATTTAAATGTCGTTGCAGACATTGTACAATGGAAAGATGATATTTCAGAGCTTCCAATTTTAATTACGATTGCAAGTGGGCTCCCTAAAGGGGACAAATTGGAATGGATAATTCAAAAAGGAACTGAACTTGGTGCACATCAGTTTCTCCCATTCTCTGCTGCTCGTTCAGTAGTTAAATGGGACGAAAAAAAGGCAGCCAAGAAAATTGATAGATGGCAAAAAATTGCTAAAGAAGCCGCTGAACAATCCCATCGCACAGTTTTGCCTAAAGTCCTTAGTACTATAGGCTTTAAAGAAATGCTGACAAAAAGCAAAGATTATCATTATAAATTAGCTGCCTTCGAAGAGGAAAGTAGAAATGGTGAAACTTCTGTGCTTTCTTCTACCCTCAAAAGAATAAAAAAAGGCGAGTCACTTCTATTGGTCTTTGGACCTGAAGGTGGTTTAACCAATGATGAGGTTATCCAATTAAAGAATAACGATTTCGAGGTTTGTGGGTTAGGACCACGAATTTTACGAACGGAAACAGCCCCATTATATGCACTAGCGGCAATTTCCTATCATTTTGAATTAATGAGGTGAGAAAAAATGGCAACAGTTGCGTTTCATACACTAGGATGCAAGGTAAATCATTATGAAACAGAAGCTATCTGGCAATTGTTTAAACAAGATAGCTATGAACGGGTTGAATTCGAATCAATTTCAGATGTTTATATTATCAATACATGTACTGTAACGAATACGGGTGATAAAAAAAGTCGTCAGGTCATTCGTCGCGCCGTAAGGAAAAACCCCGATGCAGTTATTTGTGTAACAGGCTGTTATGCCCAAACATCACCTGCAGAAATCATGGCGATTCCAGGTGTCGATATTGTCGTGGGTACCCAGGACCGAGTTAAAATGCTTGATTATATTGAACAATTTAAGCTTGAACGGCAGCCAATTAATGCAGTTGGTAATATAATGAAAAATAGAGTCTACGAAGAGCTTGATGTCCCATCCTTTACGGACAGGACACGTGCCTCGTTAAAAATTCAAGAAGGATGTAACAATTTCTGTACCTTCTGCATCATCCCATGGGCCCGTGGTCTCATGAGATCACGTGATCCAAAGGAAGTTGTCCGACAAGCCCAACAGCTTGTGGATGCTGGGTATAAGGAAATTGTCTTGACAGGCATACACACTGGCGGTTATGGCGAGGACATGAAGGATTACAATCTTGCGCGGTTACTTCTTGATTTGGAAGAAGTAAACGGGCTAGAGCGTCTCCGTATTTCGTCGATTGAAGCGAGCCAAATCACGGATGAAGTAATTGAAGTAATCAAACAATCAACAATTGTCGTTCGACATTTGCATATTCCACTTCAATCCGGTTCAAACTCTGTTCTAAAAAGAATGCGCAGGAAATATACAATGGAATTCTTCGGGGAAAGATTGGACCGCTTAAAAGAAGTACTGCCAGGACTCGCGGTTACCTCAGATGTGATTGTAGGATTCCCTGGTGAAACAGAGGAAGAGTTTATGGAAACCTATGATTTCATTAATGATCATAAATTTTCTGAGCTCCATGTATTCCCCTATTCTAAACGTACTGGAACACCAGCCGCGCGAATGGAAGATCAAGTCGATGAAGAGGTAAAGAATAATCGAGTTCACCGCTTGATTACTCTTTCTGACCAGTTGGCAAAAGAATACGCCGCTGGGTTCGAGGGTGAAGTGTTGGAAGTTATTCCTGAAGAAACGGTAGAATCCAATTCTGGTTCGTATATGGGGTACTCTGATAATTACATGAAGGTTGTTTTTTCAGCCACGGAAGATGTGATTGGTAAAATTGTTAAAGTTAAAATCACGAAAGCGGGCTACCCAAACAATGAAGGAGAATTTGTTCGGGTTGTTGAAGATTCAATAACAAAAGCTGATGAGTTTATGAAAAAAGAAGCTGCAATCTAAGGACCTTTTTAGGTCTTTTTTTGTTGAATTAGCACAAATGAAGCTCAGGAAGAAAACTGATAAGAAGGGAGGTTCAAAAGACCCCAAAGGGATAAGAGTGCGCTGCGCTTTAGATAAGGGCGGTTAAAAAGGTCGAAAAGAACAAAAACAGACTCCTACGGTAAAAGGAAGAGCGTTCCATTGCCTGAAAGGAACAAAAACAGACTCCCACGGTAAAAGGAAGAGCGTTCCATTGCCCGAAAAGAACAAAAACAGACTCCTACGGTAAAAGGAAGAGCGTTCCATTGCCCGAAAGGAGCAAAAACAGACTCCTACGGTAAAAGGAAGAGCGTTCCATTGCCCGAAAGGAGCAAAAACAGACTCCTACGGTAAAAG
>JAIMAD010000565.1 GCA_023512145.1 Bacillus sp. (in: firmicutes)
AGTTATAAAAGGACAAATCGATGCTACATATGGACAAATTAATGACTTTGAAACTACGATTCAAAAATTAGACAACCAAATCGCCTTATCAATGGAGAAAGGTGAAAAACTAAATGATCAAATTAGAACACAACAAGGAAAAATTGTAGGAACAGAAGCAGAAATTGAAAAAGCAAAAAACACCTTAGATACACATAAAAAGGTCTATACTGAACGACTAAAAAGCATTCAGTATGAGGGGAAACAGTCAATCGTTACCTATGCAGAACTATTGCTTTCGTCTACTAACATTTCTGAGCTTTTAACTCGTGTTACTGCCATATCGCAAATTATGGAAAGTAACACAGACTTACTGAACGGTTTAAATGAAAAAGAACAAGTGTTAAAAGATGCAGAGGTAAAATTACATAATGAGTTCCACCAATTAGAAAAGAGCCAAGCTGAATTGGTTTCTGAACAAAAAAAGATTGAAGAAGTTAAGAAAGAAATTGAAACAGAATTAGCAGATGCGGTAGTCTTATTACAAGATCAACAGGGTCAACTAGCTCAACAAGAGGCAGAGCGGCAGGTTCAATTAGCTCAACAAGAGGCAGAACGGCAGCCTCAATTAGCCCCCAAAAAGGCAGAGAAGCAAGTTCAATTGGTCCAACAACAGGCCAAGCAGCAATCTTCAGTTAAAAATGTTTCAAAGTCAACACCATCTGTTGATGTAGTCAATCTATCTAACTCTGAAACTTCAACTAAACTTATTGCGTATGCAAAACAATTTTTGGGTGTTCCTTACGTTTATGGCGGGTCAACGCCAAGCGGATTCGATTGTTCGGGATTCACTTCCTATGTTTATCGTTCAGTTGGCATTAATCTGCCAAGAGTATCACGAGATCAGCAAAATGTTGGAACGAGAATTCCTCTGAATCAAGTACAGCCAGGAGATTTATTATTCAGAGGTTCGCCAGCCTATCATGTCGCCATTTATATTGGAGGTGGGCAATATATACACGCCCCGCAAACGGGTGATGTTGTAAAAATTGCTTCTTATAATCCTTCTAAATTTACTAATGCTGTCAGAGTATTGCGTTAGGGTTGGAATATTTTCAGTACGTATCGTATTTCAGATAATAAGACTATCTGGGAAACATGTGAACTAAAGCAGTAGTTACCCTTCAATTGGAAGCTGGCGATGGCACCACTGAAGGTGTGTGGGGTTCATAGATGGAAAATAATGATATAACAAAAGCAGAAGTGCTAACTATTTAAATAAAAAATTATCAAAGGAGCACAATCCTGATTATGGGTTGTGCTCCTTTGTTGTTTATAACAATCATTCTGTGAACCAAGATTCTTGGCTTGTGTCAGTATTCGCGCTGTTCTTGATGTTGGGAAAATTTGTATTTCTGATGCAGTCCTGAATAGCTGATAATGCATGGGGACAGCTTTGCCTACGAAATCTGACCGTTTCAATATTCTCCACAAGTAATTGGGGATGAAAAATTCCATCTAGAGACTTTCTGCATTCTAAATATGGATTCATCGTCCTACTGATTTTTTTCCAGATGGAGAATTATTTGGTATAATTGAATTGTTGAGAAATATAAACAAATAATTTTATAAATGAGGTGCAGCTTGTCTTTTCCTTCTTTTAAAGTTTTGGGTAATTGAACCCTCATAAACCTTAAAAGTATGAAGGGCAAGCTTTTTTTATTCTTTATTCAAATAGAGAGGAGAATAAGGATGGATAATAAATTAGTTGAGAAGCTCTTAAATGACCTTGGCGAATTTAATGAAGGAATAGGGGAAAAGAACGCTAAACAACTTAATACAAAGCTAGTGGAACGTGTCATAAAAAGGCTGGCATCTTTTTCGGGGGGCTGTAAAGAATGTGAGAAGCACCTTTTAGCGTTAGATGGTCAGATTGGAAAACTCATGGGCAAACACGGTCAATTTGAGAAGGTTGATTTTAAGGAGCAACAACTTCAAGTGAATGCAGTTACTAGCCATTTACAAAAAGAACATAAATTAATAACTGAGGGGTATTACATGACTCTATACATGTCAATAGGCATGAGCATAGGTTTGATCTTTGGACTTCTATTATTTGATAATGTGGGATTGGGTTTACCTTTCGGATTAAGTATTGGTATAGCCATTGGAGTTTCGATGGATGCAGATGCCAAGAAAAAGGGCCTGACAATCTAGTATCCCTCATAGGATTTCATAACTTAAATTAATAAGACAGTCCGTAATCCTCATTCAGGGTGGGGATTATTTTTCTGTTTTTGCGGCGAACCTTACCGTAAATAGACGGTTTTTTAATAAGTTGCATCTGCTTTAGCAAAAGTACTTGATGAAGGACACTTTTCAGGTTTCGAATGAGAGTTTTGTCCTTCATAGATCGAATGAAGGATACTTTCTTGGTTTCTCAGAAGATCTTTATTCTTTATAAAATTGATAAAGGATATATTCTGCCTTTTCTCGATAATATATTTGTTAGCTAGCCAGAATAATAA
>JAIMAD010000566.1 GCA_023512145.1 Bacillus sp. (in: firmicutes)
GTATTTATCTTTTTATCTTCATCAACATTATAGTATAGTAAAAATTTAATTGCATCTGCTCCAACTTCTTTTAATCCTTTAACAGACCATTCATCAAGTAGATCTGGTAAACGTCCAGGTTGGGTTGTATCATAACCAGTCTTTTCATAGGCTAAGAGTAATCCTGCATCTTTATCCCTTACTTTTGAAGCTGGCAGACCGTATTCAGGATCAAGTAAAATAGATGATGCATATTTTGTTAGCTCTTTGCTTACAATTTTTTTAAAATTAATGATCCCTTGATCACCAACATCAATTGAACTAGCACTACTTATCATTTTTTTTAATGAACCTCTTTGATCAATGGCTAAAGCGCCTATTATACCATTTTCATCTGATAAACGTTTCATTGCTTCCATTTTGTTTTTGGTTAGCTTTAGCATAATTATAACTCCTTCTCTTCATTCAGTTTTATTACTTCAATTTGTTGATAAATAAGTTCGAATTTCCCTTTATCTACAAAACCAGTTTGTGTTTCCATCGCATTTAACACACCGGTTGTCATGGCTGTTTTCATTATTTCTTCTGGGGATTTCTTCTCTTGAATGGCAATAGCTAATCCGGCGACGACTGAATCACCTGAACCAACAGGATTCACCACTTGAACTATAGGGATCTTTACCTGAAAATACTCATGACGGTATTTGATAAAAGACCCTTTTGATCCTAGCGAAACGACCACCCATTCAATTCCTTCGAATAAATCGTGGGACAAAGCAATTTTAAGCCCCTCTAAGTCCTCTGTATTTACATTCAGATTGAGCAGTTGATTTAACTCATCAATGTTTGGCTTAATTAAATAGGGTGTAGCTTCTTTAACTTGTAGGACTTGTTCCAAAATAGTTCCGGAACAATCAAGTAAGACTGGAATTTTTTTTTGATGAGCTAAAATAATTACCTCGACGTATAGGGAAGCATCAAATCCTCTTGGTAAACTGCCAGAAATGGAGATAATATTTCCCTTTTTTAAAAATTTTCTAAAATGGGCTAAAAATTCACTTTTCTCTTTGTTTGAAAAGTGAGGGCCCTCTTCTAAAATTTCAGTTTGATTTCCTGCGTGGAGGATGGCGATACAATTTCTGGATTCTTGATTTGTTTTCAAAAAGTCATGTTCAATTCCGTCCTGATCTAACTGGTTTTCTATATAGGCTCCTAATGTCCCCCCTAAAATACCAGTCGCTATAACAGGAGTATTTAGCAAATGAATGACCCTAGCAACATTTAGACCTTTACCACCTGCTGTTTTTATTATATTTGATACACGATTGACGTCATTCAACCTAAATTCTTCTAATTTATACGAAATATCTACAGATGGGTTCATTGTTACACTTACTATCATCTAATGACTCCCTTTTACCTTTTATATATGATACCTGCACTCTCCATTTAAATAAGTGGCTTCTAATTCCATCTTTTTATTTAAAACAATAAAATCTGCTTCTCTTCCTTGCGAAATATAGCCACATACATCATCAATATGACAACTAATAGCTGGAACAATAGTGGTCATTTTAATCGCTTCTTCTGGAGTAGCGATGCCCCAATCCACTACATTTTTCAAGGCTTTATTTAGTGTTAAGATGCTTCCTGCTAAACTACCACTTTCTAAAGTTGCCATCCCATTATTAACTACCACTGGAAAATCTCCTAAAGTATAATTTCCACTAGGCATGGCTCCTGCTCGCATACAATCCGTAATCATTACTACATGATCTCTCCCACGGACATCCATTAAAATCTTGGCAGCTAATGGGTGGACATGAAATCCATCGCATATTAACTCGGCAAATGCATTTTCCAAAGTCATAGCCGCTCCGACCATTCCAGGTTCACGGGATTTTAATGGACTCATCCCATTGTAAGTATGGACAAACACGGAAGCCCCACTTTCTACAATTTCTTTTGCTTGTTCATAACTTGCATCACTATGGCCTAGTGCAACTACTACTCCTTGTTCCGTCACTTTCTTGACGAATTCTGCAGCCCCTTCTCTTTCAGGAGCTAAAGCAATTTTTTTGACTTTCCCCCCTGATAGCTGCTGCCATTTTTGAAACACTTGAATATCAGGATCCGAAAAATAGATTGGATTTTGTGCACCTTTATGCTCTTCTGTAAAAAATGGTCCTTCTAAATAAATGCCTTGAATTTTTGCGCCTTGAACTTCTTGATGACGACTTCCAATGTCTTCAACTACCTTATTTAGCAAGTCTACGGGTGCAGTTAAGGTAGTAGGTAAAAAGGAAGTAACCCCACAAGATAAAAGACCTTCTGAAATGGCTTTTATTCCTTCAAAGTTGTTATCCATTACATCATAATTTGCCAGCCCATGAATATGTGTATCTACTAAACCTGGAGCAATCCATTTGCCTTTAAAATCGATAATCGGGCATTGATCACTAGGTTGAAGTTTTTGATAGTTTCCAAACTTCCCATCAACAATTTCTAAATATCCCGTGTCC
>JAIMAD010000567.1 GCA_023512145.1 Bacillus sp. (in: firmicutes)
CGGTACCTGATAGTTAATCATTTTTAAGGCAACGATTTTCGAACCTTCTAATTTTCCCATATTTAGCACAATTGAAATAAGGATGTGCCAGCATTGAAACTTATCCGACAGTTAAAACAACAATTAAATATATGGGCACTACTCAGTATCCTATTTATTGTTATTATGTTAATTCCCAATCTGTTAATAGGTTTTCAATTATTTGCTGAGCCTAATGAAAATTGGCACCATATTAAAGAATATTTACTTAGAGATTATATTTCGAACACGGTTACGATCATATTTTTTACGGCAATTGCTGCTGCTATAATTGGAACCAGCTTAGCCTGGTTAATTACCATTTATATTTTCCCATTTAGAAATTTTCTCAAATGGGCATTAATATTACCCTTAGCCATCCCTCCCTATATCGCTGCCTACACTTACCATGGAATCGTCAACTATACAGGAATTGTCCAATCAACAGTAAGAAACTCATTTGATGTGAAAGTAAATCAAAGTTACTTTAATATTATGACTATCCCGGGAGCCATCTTTATCTTCACGATTTGTCTTTTTCCCTATGTATATACCATTACAAAGAGTTTTTTGCAAAACCAGTCGTCTTCTTTAATAGAAAATGCGATGTTACTCGGAGAAAATTCATTTGGAACCTTTTTTCGTGTCGCCCTCCCCATCTCTAGAGGAGCAATTGTCGGAAGTATTACACTAGTTATCCTTGAAGTATTAAATGACTATGGAGTAGTAAGCTATTTTGGAATACAAACGTTTAGTACAGCCATTTTTCGAACCTGGCATGGAATGAAAGATCTTGATTCAGCCTTAAAATTAGCTGGAACATTGATGTTCCTAGTAATCATCATTTTAGTCTTTGAAAAACTAATTAGAGGTAGAAAACGCTTTAGTTATTCCTCAACAAAGGTCCGACCACTACAACCTAAGAAATTAACAGGGGCAAAGGCCTGGGCAGTGTTTGCTTACTGTTTTAGTATTTTTACTATTGCCTTTATCATTCCTCTTCTGCAATTAATACGATGGGTCCTTATGACCTACGAAAAAGTTTTCAGTAAGGATTTTATCACACTTGCTGCAAATTCTATTTTTGTCGCACTCATTGCTTCGATAATTATTGTCGTTATTTCCTTGATTATTGCTAACTATACAAGGTTATATCAAGGAATCATTACAAAGATATTTTCAAGGATTACTACACTTGGCTATTCGATACCTGGGGCTGCCATCGCCATTGGAATCATCACACTATTTATAACCCTAGATACCTTTATTTTTTCGACATTAGCAAAATTTAGCTTAGAGCCTGATATTATATTAAGAACAAGCCTTATTATGTTAATATCTGCTTACATTATTCGCTTTTTGGCCATCGGCTATAATGCAATTGAATCAGGATTTGAAAAAGTTGGCAATAGCTTTACTGAGGCTTCAAGAATGCTTGGGTCTTCAACCATCCAAACCTTTTTTAAGGTCGATATTCCCATGTTAAAGGGTGCTGTTTTTAGCGGATTTATTCTGGTTTTTGTGGATATTCTAAAAGAATTACCGTTAACCTTGTTTTTACAGCCTTTTAATTTCTCTACTTTAGCAACGCAAGCTTTTAAGTACGCTAACGATGAACGGGTTCAAGAAGCATCATTAGCCTCGATACTCATTATTATAATAAGTGGAACTTGTATATATTTCTTCCATAAAGTTCTCGAAAGGGAGGATAACTAATGTTTGTAGAAATAAACAATTTACAGTATCAATATAAAAATTCAAAAACAACTACGATTGAAGATTTTTCCTTAGCTATTGAAAAGGGAGAAATTATTTCAATCCTGGGAGAAAGTGGCAGTGGAAAAAGCACGATATTAAGGTTAATTGCTGGTTTAGAAACCCCAAATCATGGTTCAATTTACATCAATGGCAAAACGGTATTAGATGATTCTCATTTTACTCCGCCAGAAAAAAGAGGAATAGGGATGGTTTTTCAAGACTATGCTCTTTTTCCCAATATGACAGTAGCGAATAACATAAAGTTTGGGTTAAGAAAAAAGAATCGTAAGCAAAAGCAGCAACGGTTAGAGGAGATGCTGTCATTAATCAATTTATCTGATTATCAAGACCGGTATCCATATGAATTAAGTGGTGGACAACAACAGCGTGTTGCATTAGCTAGAGCACTTGCTCCAGAGCCGTCCTTATTAATAATGGATGAACCGTTTAGTAACCTTGATGCAAATCTCCAAGAGAGAATTAGAGATGAATTAAGGGTCATTATAAAACAAACTGGGATAACTTCAATTTTTGTTACCCATGATCAGGCCGATGCAATAGCCCTTGCAGATAGGATCGTTTTTATTCAAAATGGGAAAATAAGCAGAGTTGCTATGAACTCAAATTCAAGTAAAGAAATCTTACCACAAAGAAACAACCGGCAAAAAACGAAAAATGAGGTATTTTCAAGACTTGTACGGGAGCTTGTTTAGTTCATGAAGT
>JAIMAD010000568.1 GCA_023512145.1 Bacillus sp. (in: firmicutes)
AATTGTTACTCTATTATATGACTCATATTTAATTTATAATTGTTTTCTTCATTGTAAATTTCTTTAAGAGTTTAATTTTTTATGTATTCTTATTGTTGTTTTTTATTTTTGAGATGAGTTTGGTTGTTGGATTTGGTGTTATATTTATTGTTTATAATCCAATTCCTTTTCGGAACCACCCCGCAAATCTTGATCAAGCTCTTTTTTAAACTAATCATCCTTTTTAATCATCTTATCAGTTTTCTAGCTAATTTTTCGTTCGTCATGTTTGTGCCCGGACGGCCGAATGGATTTCTGCTTATTGTTTATATCTTCATCCTGTTTGCCATTTTTTATAGTTGGGAATCTAGATCCTCACTGAAAAGGAAGAAAGTACTGTTCATTTACATTGCTGCACTGTTCACCATACAACCTATTTGGAACTGGCTGAATCCTTACGGCGAGGTGACGATGATTGATGTGGGACAAGGGGATAGTATCTTGATTCATCTCCCACACGGCAGGGGCAACTATCTTATTGATACAGGTGGCACACTCCACTTCCCTGAGGAGAAGTGGAGAGAGCGTGCAAAACCGTATGAAGTGGGTAGGGATGTGGTCGTTCCTTTCTTAAAAGCGAAAGGGATTACCACAATAGATAAACTTATCTTGACACATGGAGATATGGACCATATTGGGGGTGCTTTATCAATTATACAGGCACTTGAGGTAAAACAACTTTTGATACCTTCAGTTGCTGAACCATCAGATACTGAAGTAAGTATTATTCTGGAGGCAAAAAGGAAGGGAATCCCTGTTGTGAAAGTGTACTCGGGAAATAAATGGGAAAATATGGGAAGCAAATTTTATATTCTTTCACCTGAAAAGAATTTCACTGGGGAACGGAACAGCGGATCGATAGCCATTGTTGCTCAACTTGGAGGTGTTAACTGGTTCTTTGGAGGAGACCTAGACACAGCAGGCGAAGAGAACATCATCAAAAAATATCCTCAATTAAAGGTTGATGTTCTCAAGGCTGGTCACCATGGAAGTAAAACATCGAGTGCAGAGTCATTTATTAAGCAATTAAAACCTAACGTTACCTTAATTTCTGTAGGTGAAAAAAATCGATATGGTCACCCCCATCAAGATGTTCTTGAGCGGTTAACAACTATTAATACGACAATTTATCGAACGGATCAGCAGGGAGCAATTACTTATCGGTTTTTTCATGAAAAAGGAACCTTTTTTACTCATTTACCATAGGATATAAAACTTCCCAGGCGAAAGAACAAAAGGTGCAAGTGCCCGTTTAGCTAAGGTGCACAAGAAGCATGGGCAACTTTTCTCCGGATTCAGATAACTATTTTTTAGTCAGCCACACTAAATAATTTCCACAATAAAAAAGACTGCACCGTTTGCAGTCTTTTAGAATACACATATGTAGCCATTCATTTATGAACCGATTAGCTTGATGACTGTTGCAATAATAAACATTGTGGCAAAAAAACCAAATGAAACTACAAATCCTACCCCAGAATCAATTGCGTCGTTACGTTTACTTTGCACGTTTTTTTCAAATTCATTCACAGTCTACCCCTCCTATTTCCCAACTAGTATAAGTCATTTTCTTAAAAAAATCCAGCGATGCTGCGAATTGCTTTCCTGAACTGACAAGAGTTGTCAAAATAGTTTGACTCAGGGAGGGCAATACTATAATCACATAAGGGACTCCGCCACGTAAGAAAAGATTCTAGAGCTTTTCTTGCAGGCGTTCATTATAGAACGGGAATTGACACTTATTAGTTTAAGTGTTAATTCCCTTTTACTACTTGTCAAATTGTCCAAGCTTCTTTACGATATAAGTGAGTGAAACGTAGGGGAGCGGAAAAATGGTAATAGACATTTGGAATAAAATCAAGAAAAAGGAAATTTCTCCTATTTATTTAGTATTTGGGACCGAGGCATTTTTAATAAATGAAACGAAACAATTACTTCTTAACCATATTTTAAACGAAGAAGAGAAGGATTTTAACTTTTCCATTTATGACCTAGAAGAAACACCTATTGAGGTGGCATTAGAAGACGCGGAAACCTTTCCTTTTTTTGGGGAAAGAAAAGTAATCTTTTTACATAATCCAATTTTTTTAACGGCTGAAAAATCAAAGGATAAAGTCGAACACAACTTAGCTAAGTTTGAAGCCTATTTGAAACAACCAGCACCACATACGGTCATGGTTATTGCGGCTCCATATGAAAAACTGGATGAACGAAAGAAAATCACCAAGGAATTAAAAAGAAATGCCGAATTGGTGGAGGCAAAAAAATTAAAAGAACCTGAATTGAAGAACTGGGTAAAAGAGCAGGCTAAGTTGAGTGGGATTGAATTCGAACCCGATGCCATTGATCACTTGTTAGCACTTGTTGGAACAAATATGTTTATGCTAACTAGTGAAGTGGATAAGCTAGCTTTGTAC
>JAIMAD010000569.1 GCA_023512145.1 Bacillus sp. (in: firmicutes)
GCCCGTAAAGGCCCGATTGGTTCATCTAACCATCAGTGGGGGATGAAGAAAACTCCCACTGATGGAAGATTCACTTTATCGAAGTTTAAGGATATAAATTCGGACACCTAAAAAAATCCCCTCATTGCAGCAAAGCAATGAGGGGATTTTTAGGTGTCAGGCACAAAAAGTATCAATTATTAACTGGTGTTGCGTTTAGGTATTCTTCAAGAGTGATGTTTCGGTTCATGATATCTTTGGCGATTGTTATTCCGACATAACGTAGGTGCCAGGGTTCGTATACATAGCCTGTGATAGAGTCTTTACCTTCGGGATAGCGGATAATAAAGCCATATTCTGCTGCATGTTTTTGTAGCCATTTTGCCTCAAGCGTTTCTGCAAAGCACGCCTCTGCCGCACATTTTCCATTTCCACCAGTCACATCAATTGCAAGACCTGTTTCATGCTCACTCGTGCCGGGAAGTGCACTATAGGTTCTTGCGGCCTCATAGCCATCTTTATTAACGTAATTATTAAACAAAGTTGTTTGAGTAGAGTGGGATCTGTAGGCCGAAACACCTAAAAGATTCACGTTCAGTTGTTGCGCACCGGCAAATAACTTTTCAATAGCAAATGCGGCCTCCGCTCGCATTTTTCGCTTATCTATTTTCATTTCAAACGTAAAAGGAATGTCAGGGTAAATTAAATCAGGAGGCGAATAACTTTCAGGCAGTTTATTGCTTTTATTGACGAGTACAGGGATAACTTCTGGTTTAGAAATAACTTGAACGCTCGTCCCACTCTGAAGATTATCAGTATTTTTGTCCAAATTAGCAGGTGAGTTTTCAGTTTCTTCGATTGGTTGTTTGGTCAGTTTTTCATCGGTTTGCGTAAAATAGTTTTTACCCGAGCAGCCAGCTAAAGCGGCTGAAATAACGATGAGTAATAAAAAAATCGAACGTATTTTTAACATGAATAACTTCCTTTTTATAAGAATTCATTACTTATTATATCATATCATGGACACGAACTAGGACTTTAAAACCTCCTAAGACTATTAAAGTCCATTATTCTTTTAAGACGAGAATAAATCGTGGTAGGTTTCATTTACTCAGAAAAAAACGGTATTAGGAAAAATTATGCCTCACGCGTTTCGCAGAAAGGGTCATTTAGGCTTCAAACAATAATATATATAATTAATCAGGACCTCCATGAGGTTGGTAAAACTCAATTCTTTAATAAGTTGTAAACCAACTATTTTAGCAATAATCAGGTCTTAAGGCCCTTTAATTTTAATACTCTGATGCTTATATTCTTAATAATAGATTAAGTTAAGCGTACGAAACGGAAAGGGAAAAATTAAGGGGCATATGTTTAATGACAAAGCTAGTGAGTTACCGAACACGACGAATTCTTATCATTTATCGCAGATTAACGGGCAGTAAAACCCCCACTTCAAGACTTAAAGGAATTGATGAGGGATAAGTGGGGGATAAACTGCCCGTAAAGGCCCGATTGGTTCATCTAACCATCAGTGGGGGATGAAGAAAACTCCCACTGATGGAAGATTCACTTATATCAGAATTAGAATTTTTTTTCAAATCTAACGGTATAATTGAGTTAGTAGTTTAGATATAGGAGGAACTCGAATATGGGCGAATTACTTAAAGCGGTTATTTTTGATCTAGATGGAGTAATTACAGATACAGCGGAGTATCATTATCTTGCCTGGAAAACGATTGCGAATGAATTAGACATCTCTTTTTCTCGTGAGTTTAATGAGGACCTGAAGGGAATTTCACGGACGGATTCATTAGAAAAAATTCTCTTGCTCAGTGGCAAAGAGAGGGATTTCACCCTTGAACAAAAGCTAACATTAACAGAAAAGAAAAACGCCCATTACTGTCGTTTAATAGAGGGGATTACCCCGGCAGATATATTACCTGGTATAAAAGAGCTAATCTTAAGTATAAAACTAAAAGGGTTAAAGCTCGGGTTGGCCTCTGTTAGCAAAAATGCGTTAACAGTACTGAATCGATTAGAATTAACACAGTACTTTGATACCGTTGTTGATGCTCAGGCTATCCAACGAGGGAAACCAAATCCAGAAATATTTCTTACTGCTGCTAAACAACTAGATGTTGAGCCTTTAGCCTGCCTCGGGATTGAGGATGCAATAGCCGGGATTGAGGCCATTAAAGATGCTGGAATGTTTGCTGTTGGAATCGGAAATCAGGATACATTAGCTAAAGCCGATCTTGTGTATGCGAGTACAGCCAAGTTAACATTAGCGGAAATTTCTAGTGAATATAATAAAAATTTGGAGCATTCTTCCTGATGTTTCTATTTTTTTTACTTTCCTACTAACTTTGCACTTCGTAAGAGAATTTACACCAGAACTCTCGATTGAGGCGAAGAAGGCGGAGAAAAAAGCCGGTAAAAAAAAAAAAGCGGAATCAATCAGCACAATC
>JAIMAD010000570.1 GCA_023512145.1 Bacillus sp. (in: firmicutes)
ATATCATTCCCCAAAAGGCTTCGGTAGAAAGGATAATTGCCGCTTTTGTCTCGGTTGTATATTTTTGCGCAACGGTTTGTAAAAGAAAGGCAATGGTCGTTGAAAAAACTCCTAGGTAAAGCAGGGAGGTAATCGCTCCCGTTTCAAGGGAAAAGTTAGTTTCTCCCTTGAGAAGGACGACAATAAACCCTAAAACAGCTGCTGTTATCATTTGAATGATGGTGATTAGGACAGGATCCTCATTTTTAACGAATTTTGCCGTATAAAATATATGGAAGGCAAAAGCAAATGCACAGGATAATGACAGAAGATCACCTATATTTATTTCGGAGGATAATCTCAGTGATAATACACCTACTCCTGTAATGGCTAGAACTGCGCCAAAAAGTTCAAATTTATCGATTTTTCGCTTATATATTAAAAATGCTATAAAAGGTACGATAACCACATTAACCGCAGTTAAAAAGGCGTTTTTTGAGGGGGTTGTGTATTGCAATCCGACCGTTTGCAAAGCAAAAGCCAAATATAAGAAGACCCCAATTATTGCCCCTTTTTTTATCGTGCTTTTTTTAATATTTTTCAGCCTTTTATGGAACAATAGACACAATATAATGACACCTATTAAAAATCTTCCTGCCAAAGTCTGATAGGGTGTAAGGTATTCTAAGGCTATGGCACTTGCCACAAAGCCGCTTCCCCAGATAATCGCTGTTATACCAAGACCAATTTCTCCAATATATTTACGCATTTAATCATCCCAAATTTTATTTTCTAAGAGTAAAAGAAATACACTTGAAGTCCATGTAAAGGAGGTGTCAACCAGACCCTTTCCTGTTAGTGGGTCAAAATTTTCGCTCATACCACCAACTAAAGTAACATCGAGAAACTTATCTCTTAATCTTTTACCTACTTCTTGATAACCATTGCTGCTTAAAGCATCGATAAAGAGGTAAGTGACTGGTGCCCAAATTGGTCCAAGCCAATAGCCATCTTCTTTATAATACTCACTAGTTAAGTTTTCTGTAGAAAGCCCATATTGTGTTTCAAAGTTTTTTTCTAGGTCAGCTACTAATTGATCCATGATACTTCTATCAAAACGATAGCCAATTAAAACAGGTAATCTAAGTATTAAGCTTGTTCTAATCTCGTTCTTCTCAGCATTTTTTCCAACAAGTCCGAAGAAACCTTCCTCATCGTAAAGTCTCTCCATGAGGAGCTTAAAGAGTGAATCTGCTTTTTCTTTAAATCTTAATGCTTCCTCTTCTTCGACTAATATTTTTGCGAATTTAGCTAGAATATCATAAGACCTAATTAAAAAGCTTGCAAGGTCTGGTGCCTCAACAGGCATACCGATATGAAATAGTGATGCATTATCCCAGCCAGAATCGTTTCCATGCTTATAATGTGGCAATCTTCCATCATATGTTCGATATAAATCAAAGTAATTCATGACCTTTTTGGTGGACTCATAGACAGTTCTTAGCCTAGTTTCATCCTTAAAGTAATCATTTTTGTCCAATAGCTTTTCATATATTAACGCAAAGATAGGGGGTTTTATACAGTTGTAGGAGGTGAATTTATCATTCACAAAATCTGGATAGGCACCAGACTCATCCTGCGTATCTATGAATATTTTTAACTGTGCATAAGCGAGTTCTGGGTAATTTTCTCCTAAATTTAATGCGTTAAAGCAATTATCCCAAGACCAAATGTTATACATCCAAAGTTTTGACATATACATGGCGTAGTATTTTAAAGACCCATGGGGATGGACAACACTGGACCAGGTGATATAGGAAGCCCTCTCGATGGAGGAGTGATACTTGCTGCTACCTTTATTCATCGTATTGAACCATTCAGTGTAAAGTTTAGCTACATTCTCTCTTCCTTTGCTGAAAGGAAGATATTCCTTTTTTTGATAAACTGTTCGATAGCTTTCGATGACAAAGTGTCCATCTTTCATCCGAATATCAATAAAATCATTTCCGATAATATTCCAAGGTGCCTGGACAGCCATTTCCCCATTTAGGTTGATGATCATAAGCTTTAATTCCTTAGCATAGATGTGGTATTCAAACATACCAACTTCTAGTTCCATTAATGAATCATATTTTCCCTTTGTATCTCTCAGTCTTAATTCTACCCCGTTCACTTCAAAATGGAGTTCATCCTCTTCGGGAATAATGATTTCTGCATAGCATTCCTGGTTTTCTTTTAAATGGAACGTTAAGGATGATTCCGTTGCTTTTACTTGGAACTCTTTTTCAACACCATCTTTTAAAAGATCTATTTTGAACAGCCTTGATGGTGCGTCATCGCCTCCATGAACATCTCGTATATATACATCGTCTGAATCCTTTTCCTTGGAAACACAAAAATAAGATCCAAATCTTGAAAAAGGTATTTCACTTATGTCTAGTTTCATAACTATTTCTC
>JAIMAD010000056.1 GCA_023512145.1 Bacillus sp. (in: firmicutes)
GTGTTATAACTATATGCAAATTTTGTGCCAAATTAAAAAAGGCGATTCATATGCAAAAACTACTTAGGAGACCTAATAGTGTCGCATATCTGAAAGGAAGTTGTTGCAAAAGAGGACAATAGTCGTAAATTGCAACATGGTAAAGTCGCAACACTCCCTTCCATATTTCACTGTTTGGTAAACTTGAACAAACGTATTGCTTACACGTGATAGTTGGTGGTGGTATACCAGTACGTTTACTTATTGGGTTGGTACTTTTATAACCCCTCAAGCACCCAATTGCATTTAATCGACAAAATAGATTACTATACAAATAGGAGGGGAAGTTATGCAAGATTTTGTTTTTCAAAATAGTACGAAGATCATATTTGGTAAGGACCAAGAGCAATTAGTGGGACAAGAGTCAGTCATTTATGGAAAAAAGCTTCTTTTACATTATGGTGGTGGAAGCATTATAAGAAGTGGGCTTTATGACACGGTTGTAAAGTCATTACATGGCCAAGGGATCGATTTTGTCGAGTTAGCTGGAGTAAAGCCAAATCCACGAGTAAGCCTTGTTCGGGAAGGTGTTGCCCTTTGTAAGGAGCATGATATCGACTTTATTCTTGCTGTAGGTGGAGGTAGTGTGATTGACTCGGCTAAGGCAATTGCGGCAGGAGCAAAATATGATGGGGATGTTTGGGACTTCTTTACAGGGAACTCAGCGGTTACAGATTGTTTACCGATTGGCGTTGTACTAACGATACCAGCAGCCGGTAGTGAAACGAGTTCAGGTTCAGTTATTACGAATGAAGATGGATGGTATAAACGGTCAACAGGACATAGTACAATGAGACCACAGTTTGCAATCCTAAATCCGGTCCTTACATACACATTGCCAACGTATCAAACCGCTTGCGGTATAACAGATATGATGGCGCATATTTTGGAAAGATATTTTACTAACGAAAAAAATGTAGACCTGACGGATCGTTTATGTGAAGCTACCTTAAGAACGATTATTCATAATGCCCCAACGGTTTTAGAAGAGCCAAAAAATTATCCTGCACGGGCTGAGATTATGTGGTCCGGGACAATTGCTCATAATGATTTATTAGGGACAGGAAGAATTGGTGATTGGGGAAGCCATGATATTGAGCATGAATTAAGTGGTATTTACGATATTGCACATGGAGCTGGATTAGCGATTGTTTTTCCAGCGTGGATGAAGTATGTTTATAAACATGATGTTAATCGATTTGTTCAATTTGCAAACCGAGTCTGGGATGTAGAAATTGACATAAATAATCTAGAAAAAACGGCTTTAGCTGGCATTAAGAAAATAGAACAATTCTTCAGTTCGATTGGCATGCCGGTTACCCTTAAAGAAGTGGATATTGACGAAAAACATTTTGAGGAAATGGCTAAAAAAGGAACAGAAAATGGCCCATTAGGGAACTTTATCAAGTTATATGAACACGATGTATATCAAATTTATCAATTAGCAAAATAAAGCGCTAAAACCTCGTGGCACGATTTGTTGCGAGGTTTTTTTTGAAAAAAAGTCAATTTTAATGATATTGAATATAAATCAATCGATTCAATTTGTTAGTAAAAGTATTGTGAAAGGACTGACATTATGACCTTTTTAGAAAAAATTAAACCACACATCATTAGCAATGATTTGTTAATTCAAGAAACTGTCCTTTATGCACTGCATGATTTTCCAAACTTACCAGAAGAATGGACGATAGAATTGTTAAAGGAAGCTTTTAAAAACAAAGAGAAGCAATCGTCCATTTTAATCTATACAGACAAACAGACGATCAAGGAAGAAGCTGTCCAGATTTTAATGAAAAATATTCCACTGATGGATAAGTCCAACGTCCATTTAGCTTTGAGATTGTTTGACCATATTGACCCAGAACTTGCTCTAAAATATAGAGAGCCATTAAAAAAATACATTAGTAAGGGCATATGGGCACTTTATGAGCTAGTAGTAAACGGGACGGAAGAAGATGTATACACAGAATATGGAAAAACATTAAATGCCCTTGATCGTGCAGATTCTTACCAGCATGACCTATTCATAAAAGCGAAAAAACTGGCCACATGTATTGTTCAAAATGGTTGGGTCACAGAAGATGAAATTGACTGGGATATTCAAGAAGAATTAAATAAACAATGGTTTACATCTAATGGGATCATGACGGTATATATGATTGGATTACTTAAACTAGAAAAGCATATACCAATTCTAACGAACTTATTAGTCCGTGATGAAGATACCTTGCTCGAAGAAGTGGCAACGGCGTTAATTGGTTTTCAATCGGATGAGGTTGTCAAAGAGGTTGAACCTTATTTAAAGAATGCGGATGCGATCATCTTTGCTGTTTCAGTTATCGAAAATATTAAAACAGACAAGGCTGTTCAGGTTCTAAGAGAGGCCTATCATGTTGCAGAAGAACTCGGTGATCAGGATTTACTTATCGAAGCACTCTGTCATCAGTTCTCTAAAAAGGCATTACCCGAAATTTGCAATCATATGAAAAAGGAGTACTCTTCGGGCCTTGTTGATATTGAACTGACTGTTTCTAGTTACTATTCAATTTTGGGCGAGAAACACCCAAAATTAGAGGAATGGAGACAAGTTGCAATAGAAAGTGACCTGGACTATATAAATGCAAGTGAGCAGGAGAACTTGCTTCAAAACGATCCAATTCATAAGGAAAATACAGTAGGTCGAAATGATCTATGTCCTTGTGGTAGCGGTAAAAAGTATAAAAAATGCTGCGGGAAAATTGGTTAATTAAGTGCAGGGCACCATTCATCAGGGAGGACACTCTCCGAACTCTTTTATTTACTCTTTATTTAAATAAGTCAACACAATTGGAGTTTGCTTTTTAACGTGGTATTAATTTGTTTGAATTTTTCCATAGTATAGTATAGTTAATCTAGGAAGTTAATTATTTAGAAGAGAGGTAATGTAATGCGTAAGGATTTTTATACGAAGAATCGTTATCGTTTATTTGAGAAACTAGAAGATCGTTCATTCCTTGTTTTGTTTGCCGGAAAAGCCCCACAAAAATCTGCAGATGAGGCATACAAGTTTGTGCCAAATCGTAATTTTTATTACTTAACAGGTATGGACGAACCAAATATGATCTTTTTAGCCTATAAAACAAATAATAAAGTAGAAGAATATCTTTTTATCGAAAAATCAGACCCTGTATTAGAAAAATGGGTTGGAAAATCAACTTCAAAAGAGGAAGCTACGGAAGTCTCCGGAATAGGAAATATCCAATTTATCGATCAATTTGAATCGTTTTTGTCTCGAACCCTGTTTACCAGCTCACTAGAGTATATCTATTTATATCTTGAGCGAAGAGAGCTAGATCAGATAACGACGATAACACAACAATTTGCAAGTAAAATCCAAGCGAATTATCCCTTCCTGCAAATGAAAAATGTTTATATGGATATTTGTGAGCAACGTGTTTATAAGACTCGTGAAGAAATTGAACTAATCAAAAAGGCGATTGATATCACCTATCAAGGCATAAAAAATGTCATGAGTCATGCAAAAACGGTCACGATAGAATATCAATTGGAAGCCTATTTTGATTTTACACTTAGGTCAGAAGGTGTAAAAGAGTATGCGTTTCCAACGATTTGTGCAAGTGGGCAAAATGGTACGGTCCTTCATTATGATAAAAACAATGCGACCATTGAAGAGGGAAGTCTTGTCCTACTCGATTTAGGTGCACAATACAACTATTACAATGCCGATATAAGCTACACCTTTCCCGCGAATGGTCAATTTACAGAAAAGCAAAAAACCTATTACAACATTGTTTTAAAAGCTTTAAGAGAAACGACCGAATTGATCAAACCGGGTGTCCCATATGCAAAACTGAACGAGCATACTAAGAAAATCCTTGCTGAAGAATGCATCAAAGTTGGCTTAATAAAGGAAGAAAGTGAAATCGGGAATTATTACTTTCATGGAGTCAGCCACTTTCTTGGTCTAGATACGCATGATGTTGGAAATTACAAGGACTTAATCTTACAACCTGGAATGGTGTTAACCGTTGAGCCAGGTTTATATATCAAAGAAGAAAGAATCGGAATCCGGATTGAAGATGATGTTTTAGTCACAGAGGATGGGAATGAAGTCCTTTCAAAAGATATTATCCGATCTGTTGAAGACATTGAAGCGTTCATGAATAAATAATTGATATTGAAAATTTATGTTTACAAAGAGATAAAAGGACAAGGACTAATTATTCGCATAAGTAGTTCCGATAACGTGGAGAAAAAAACAAAACACAGTATAAATGACATATGATATAGCGTCATAAATATCAAGCTAAACAACAATATAATTAACACACAAAACGCTTGGGATAGTTCCAGTAACTCCAAGCGTTCAGTTCATTCGTTACAGGGATACTATCCTACATACTTGTCTAATCAGAAGAAGAGGATAGTATAATATATCTCTGTCCCTTTGCATAGAATGTCAATCCTAAAAAAAATTATAAATGACAATTAGAATCATTAAAAGCAGAGACTTAAGTAATCCAATTAAAAATGTTACTAAATATTCTTTAGAATTTTTAATATATTTTTTCTCTAGTATTACTCCAAACCCAAAGTAAATTATCCCAAATAAAAGAGTTGTAATATATATGTAAGGAGATTCTATTCCTATAAGATTGGAAATAACAACAAATATCGTAAGTATAAATAATTCTATCCACACCTCATATTTCTTAAAGGATTTTTCTCTTTGAATTATTTTCCCTAGTCCAAACCATTTTCGAATAACATTATCAGAAACGTTTGTGGTTAGTATTATCATCATACCAATAACAACAATTAATCTTACCAACGGCATTTTACTATTCCACTCCCTTATATGTTTTTAATCTATCTCCATTCCATAATAGTTTAATTTCTATAACTAAACTCCAGTTAATTTATGTGCGATTTTTCCCAATCGATATTTACATTTTAGCATAAAGTGACAATTACCTTTTCTTTTATCAAAGCGGACGCAGACATAACATAGCAATTAACATCTTAATTCGAGCAATGACAATAGCTATTGTCACCCTTATAGTTGGCATGTTATTTGTCCATTAATTTTGGACATGCTTTCGTAAAAATATTGTTATATCAATGAAAAAGGCATACCAATGCGTATGTTATTGATATGTTAATTCATTTGATATTTGCAATGTTTCTCCACAAAAACGGAATTACTTACTATTCGCAGTTAGTCCATTTTTTAGATTCAAAATCACCAATACCTCCGTCAAAAGTTTAAACTAGTCAAGTATCCACAGGATTTTCCCCGTATTTCAATTTTGTTAAATGAACTGGTTTGCTTACATCCTTCAGAAGAAAAAGTGGTATGATTTATTAATGCTTTTTTGATATTCGCCGATATAGATTAATAGTATAAAGGAAAATGAAACAACCATATTTTGAAGTGATTTTAGCTTAGGTATAATAAATAAAAGTAATCGATCGTTGATTTAAGGAGTTTTCAGATGAATTCAGTCCAACTGTTCCAATCATTATTTAATGCTGGAAGTTTACAAAACTCGTCAATGGTTCCGATAAAACCAGGGCAATTGTTTTATGGTAGAGTGGAGAAATTTCTTCCAAATGAAACGGCGATAATCCAGATTGGGAATACAAGATTAGTGGCAAATTTGCAGGCTTCCTTATCGACTAAGCAAAGCTACATGTTTGAAGTTCGTTCTAGTAGCAATGAAGGGATTGAACTCAAAGTAGTGGAGATGAAAGGAAAAAGTGATTCGGTCAATTTATTAGTCGAGCATTTTCAACTTCCCGAAACAAAACGAAATAAACAGTTATTGCAGTTCTTTTTAGAAAAAAACATCCCACTAACCAAGGAGCAGTTTAGAATAGCTTCAACCTGGATCAGTAATCATATGGATTCAAAAGAATTAAATGCTCTTGAATGGATGGTGAGAAAGGATTTACCATTCACAAAACAAACCTTTGAATCATTAGTAGCAGTTCAGGATTCGCAAACTTTTTCTAATCAATTAGTGAAAGTAGAGAATTATCTTGAAGACCCGAAATTTGCCTCATTAAAGTCACTCCAACCCTTAACACAATTGATTTCTACAATGGTAGGAAATCATTCAATAGATAAATTAGGCAACGGTTTAGAATTTAAACAAATGATGCAAACCATCGTTCAATCGTTAGGACTTGACTATGAAAAAGAAGTGCAGTTATGGGCAAAAGACAAGCAAAATTCATTAGAATTACTTGATTCCTTAAAGCCAATGGTAATGGTGGCCATGAAGGAGCTTGGGACGAGTGCTAAGGAACTAGAGCCCCTTTTAAATCGGTTAACGGGAATGCAATTACTCTCGCAAAATCCAACGGGACCAATGCAACAAATACTTATGCAGCTGCCAATAACATTTGGAGAAAAGCTTACGGACCTCACCATTCAATGGAGTGGTCGTAAAACAAGTACCGGGCAAATTGACCCTGATTATTGCCGGATTTTATTTTACTTGGATTTACAAAGTTTGAATCAAACGGTCATTGATATGCAAATTCAAAATCGAGTGATTCATGTTTCAGTCATAAATGATACGAAGGAAATTGATCCCATTGTTATGGCACTAACGCCACCATTAAAAGAAAAATTAGCGAGCATTGGTTACAATCTCTCGTTTATAAAAGTTGTTCCTACTTATGAAGACATAAAGAAGGAACCTCATCAAATGAAACCTAATCTTTTTTCAACAGATTTATATCAAAGGGTGGACCTTAAAATATGAGCGATAAAAATAAAACAAAAAAACTACGAGCTGTTGCTCTTTCCTATGATGTTGATAAACTGGGTGCACCGAAAGTTGTCGCAAAAGGAAAAGGAAATGTAGCTACTAACATTATTGAAAAAGCAAAAGAACACCAGGTGCCTATTCAAGAAGATTCGTCCTTGGTAGAGTTATTAAGTCAGCTACAGATTAATGAGACAATCCCAGAGCAGCTTTACAGTGCAGTAGCGGAGGTTTTTGCCTTTGTTTACAGAGTGGACCGTCACCATTCGAAGTCTGACCTCAAATATAAGGAAAAGAAAAGCGATTGAAATAAAAAAAGATAAAGTAGAAAATTGGAGGGGAAATTTCAATAATTCCATGGAAAAATGAGTAGACTACCATTATTAAACCGAAAAGGGGAAATTTCATGGAATTTAATCAATTGGAACAGCTGGGTGAAGAGTTAAGGTCAGTAGGCCACAAAAGAAGGCGGTTAGTTGAACAAATTGTCCGAGAGGTTAATGAAAGGGATGTTCAATCTTCAAAGGAATTGTATAGGGAATTAAGTAACATCTCTAATCATGCAATTGAAATTATTGACCGTCAAAAACAAATGATTGATGAGGAAGTGCAAAAAATGTAGCGTGGACAGTCTAAGTAGTTCAGTTTTGGAGTAGAAAGTAATCAAAAGACAACAAATACTCGTACTACATGACTATCACTTCAAATAGATGCAAGAGTCGATGACGGATTTATAAAAACGAGTAGGAGAAATAGAACAAGAGGAATTGCATTATAAAGGTTTTTAAGGTAGGAGGATCTATTAATGTTTCTTTGGCTAGAAGTTGTTTTTCGAGCAATCTTGTTTATGATAATTCTGTTTTTTATCACAAAATTTCTAGGCAAAAAACAATTATCCCAACTTTCCTTCTTCGAATATGTAACAGGTATAACAATAGGGGGAATAGCAGCAATAGTTATTCTTGAAGTAAGACATAGCATTTTTATTGGAGGATCAGCAATTGTTGTCATGGCAACCATACCATACATAGTTGGTCTCATTTCTTTAAAAAGTAAAAAGTTCCGTGATTTTGTAGAAGGCAAAGGATCTGTCTTTATCAAAGACGGGAAAATTATGGAAGACAATATGAAAAAGGAGAGATACACTACAGATGAATTATTGGAATTACTTCGCAAGAAGGATGTTTTTCAGGTGTCTGATGTAGAATTTGCAGTATTAGAGGCAACCGGAGATTTATCTGTTTTGTTGAAGAAAGTGAACTTACCTTTAACACCAAAGGATGTTAACATAGCAGTTTCCTCTGTCAAAGAGCCTCAGACAGTTATTATGGATGGCCAAATATTGGATGAGCCACTTGCCACGATTGGACGAAGTCGGTCTTGGTTACACACAGAATTGGAAAAAATAGGTATTACGATAGAAAATGTATTTATTGGACAGGTAGACTCCTACGGAGAATTAACCGTTGATCTTTTTGATGATAAATGGCAAGGCACATCCCCTCAAGAAAGACCTTTCATTCTTTCGACAATGAAAAAGTGCCAAGCGGACTTAGAACTGTTTGGTTTTGAAACTGAATCAAAAGAAGCCAAGCAAATGTATAGTAAAAATAGTGAAAAAATACAAGAAGCCATTGACAAAGTAACCCCTATACTAAAAGGGTAACGCTTGTTTCATTTACCTTCCGATAGACCTATCAAAGAAAAATGCCCATATTAAAATGGGCACTTTTATAAAAAGAAAAAATCTATTTATTTATAAATCGCTCTTAATTAGGTACTTATTCCTTTGGGAATTCTGTTAAAGTAGTAGTCCTTTTTGACATTGGTCCAGTATATTTCTTTTTCTACTTCTTCTCACTCCATAAGTAACTGCACTAACTCCAAAGCCTAATAAAAATGCTTATACCAACCCGCGATTATTTCTTCCCCCTGTATTGAAAAGTGTATTTATCCAGTTATTCATTTTCAAACACCCCTGTTAAAATTACACCTTCCATATTTATTATTTGTCTAAAGGTGTTTGATAATGGAGGGAATGTTTATTATAAACTTAAATTCAGAACAGCAGTCGATAAGGTTGTTAGGTAACAGTTAACGTACATAGTTCCATAGTTAAAAAAACATTTCATTTTTTTCCCAAGACTCAACCGTTTTATAAGCAGTTTGCGGGTCGTAGCCTTTTCCAAGTAAGTAGGCAATAGCAGCTACCTCTGTTAGTGCATGAGAGTGTGATGTAAAAGCAGCTTCTTGTAAACCATAATTCACAAAGGGTTTTACCGCTTTTAATGTTTCACTTTTTAAATCCCTGTAGGGCATATAATTCGTGTTATTAAAGGGTTGATAATAATCCATTGATCTTCCTCATCCTTCCTGATAATCATTCATAGTTAATGCTATCTTATGATGAGTTTTGATTGTGGTTTTTGTCCTATTAAAAAATCCGCGATAATCCCGAATTGGTTCTTGCTGTGGAAACGATTAATCACTTCAAGGGACTCATTTGCGCATAAATATTACTGGGTTAATGAATGAAACACAGGGAATCATACAAACATGTGAAAATTCATTTTTTGTCCAAAAAATCAGGTTAGAAAGTTTCTCTCTTTACAACTTGAATATTAATAATTACAGGAGTGAGAAAAGTGATAAGAGATAAAAGTACAACGATTAATTTAATATTACTATTCCTTGTAACAGCAGTTTTTATATGGTCAGTTATTCAGCCAGCTGGATACTTACTATGGATAATGGAAGTCCTACCTGCAATTGTGGTACTAATCTTTGTAATTACTACCTATAATAAGTTTCGTCTCACCACACTATCCTATATTATTATTGCTATTCTTTCGATAATAATGTTCATCGGCGGCCATTACACCTATTCAAAGGTTCCCCTTTTTAATTGGATAAAGGATTATTTTGATCTGAATCGGAACCACTATGATCGGTTTGGTCATTTCCTAAAGGGGTTATTTGCTATTGTAATTAGAGAAATAGTAATAAGGAGAACTTTGCTAACGAGAGGGTTTTGGATAATTTCGGTTACATTAAGTTTTTCATTGGCCATTGGAGCTTTATATGAAATTATTGAATGGTTAGCTTCACAGATAGCAAAAGGCAAAAAAGCTTCTACAGACTTTTTAGGAATGCAAGGTGATATTTGGGATGCACAATGGGATATGTTGTTATTATTGCTTGGTTCTATACTTGCTCTCCTTATCTTTTCAAAACTCCATAACAAGCTTTTAGGAATAAATAAAATGTAAAACTAAGCGAAATGTCGTTAAGTATGGATTACAAATGAGAGGATCCAAGGGGCTTTAATAGAAAAAAACTCTCAAAAGTCGAAACCAGTAATCTAAAGTATGCTGGAATTATTTGTAAGTCCGCAGGCACTGTCCGTTATGTAACCTAAGTGGAAAGACGTGTAAAATTTAAACAAAACGAATGTGCTAAAATGGTATAATAATGAATAATTGGAGTACCCATTACAAATGGGTGTGCCTTCACAAAGAATAGGCAATCCAACTAGTTTAAAATTGAATTATAGGGGTGTTTGTATGTTAGTTGTAACGACAGAAAATATCACAGGTTACAAAGTTGTCGAAGTTAAAGGATCTGCTTTTGGTTTAATCGTTAGAAGCCGAGGTTTAGGTGCAGATATTATGGCGAGTTTAAAGGGCTTGGTAGGCGGAGAAATTAAACAATACACCGTTATGCTTGAGGATTCGAGAAAAGAAGCAATGGACCGGATGATAAAGAATGCAAATGCGATGGGTGCCAATGCAGTAGTCATGACTCGGTTTGACTCAGGAGAAGCTGGTAAAAACATGTCAGAAATATTTGCATATGGAACGGCAGTAGTAGTCGAGAAGATGTAATGGAGGGTCTTTGGATTATTCTTAGTTTTTACGGCTTGCAAATCATCGCTGTTATTATTTTTATTTTATTAGGTGTGTTTATTTATGACAAACGTTTCAAAAGCCGGCAAGGTGAAAAAGTACCAGCAGGATTTGAAAAAACGGAAGAAATTAACATTGATCCTGTGACCAATGAGAAAATAAGAGTATACTATAACTCTCAAACAGGGGAGCGTTTTTATAAAAAGGAAAGATAAGAGCTGATTTGAGGATTGGTTCTTTTTTCGCCACAAACGGGAAGTCAAGACCCTCACAAATGTGTGTTTCCCATATAGGTGAAATATAAAAAGGCAATTCGTTTAGATTGATCCGAGGTTACTAAACCGTTTCGTTCTCCGTCTTCTTCATCATACTGGCAATCAATATGAAGTGGAAATAAATTAAAAATTTGTTTACAATGAGGATAGTAACTTTATGATAGAAGAAACGGAGAGATGCAAACTGATTAATATAGTAGGTCAAATTATGCTGTATGTTAATAACCAGGATGAGTCATTGAAGTTTTGGACAGAAAAAGCTGGGTTTTCCCTCATTTCAGAGGAAAATAACGGTCAAGGCATGAAATGGTTTGTAATTGCACCAACAAAGGATGTTCAAACAAGTATTGTCTTACACAACAAGGAATTAGTTGCTAAGATGTCACCTGGAGTCAATCTGGAAACCCCTTCATTATTGTTTTTCTCGCAAGATTTCGATCAACTGTATCAGGACTTTTCAGATAAAAATATTACCCTTGGAGAAATTGTCAATGTGCCTGAGGGAAGGGTATTTAACTTCGCCGATAACGAAGAAAATTTTTTTGCCGTGGTAGAAAAAAAGTAACCAGTAACTGGGGAGACTTAGGGACGTAAACTATATGAAATACCAATATATACTCACCGCCCATATGCACTATGGACGGTGTTTTTATGCATATTATTACCTAGGTTACTGGAAAAACCAGATCGTTCAGCAATCTATAGAAACAAACACAACATATTCATTAGTCGTTGTGCTACCATTGAAAGACTATATAAGAAGATGGAGAGGATGACAAGATGAAAATAAATCAATTAATTGCCAATAATATTAACAACTTAGATGCCATGCTGCCAGTAGATAAATCGTTAGCCATTGCCGGCTTGTCTGGATCTGGTAAAACAACTTTTTCTCAAACCATTGGCGAAGAATCGAAGAAACGTCTCGTTTCTTTATTGCCAAAGTCGGAATATCAGTATTTGTTTTCCAATATTATGAAAACCAATAGTAGTGCCATTAAGATGGAAGAAATGCCTTTAGTCCTTTTTCTTGGAAGATCATCCATTTCTGCTAATCCACGATCAACAATCGGAACACATACAGGTGTTTTTAAAGAGATACGTGAACATCTTGCTGAAAAATATCATCTTTCTCCAGAAGTATTTTCATTTAATAATCCTTTAGGCTGGTGTCCTGATTGTAAAGGACGTGGTACGACCAAAAATGTCGAATGTAAAAAGTGTAAGGGCAGGCGCTTTAATCAAGAAGTTGAGCAATATACCATTGAATTAATCGAAAAATCACATAGTATTTCCGATATCAACGAGTTAAGCATTGAATCCATTCTTTCATTAGCAGAAGTTTTACATATTAGTGAAGAAAAGCAGCTTATTCTCCAAAATAATATCAATATGAATATTGGCTACTTAACCTTAAACCGGATTATGGGGACGTTGTCAGGAGGAGAATTAACACGGCTTTACTTGGCGGAATTTATGTCTTCTAGTGAAAATACCGTGATAATTATTGATGAAATCTCCGTTGGTCTTGATCACCAAACACTAATAAAAATTTTAGAACAGATAAAACAATTAGGATATAAGAATCAAATTTGGCTCATTGATCATTCTGACACGGTGCTCGATACAACGGATGAGCAATTGTTCTTTGGACCTGGTAGTGGCAAATATGGCGGGAAATTGGTGGAAGAATCCCCACGTCCACAACCCATCATATGGGAACGAAATAATAAAATGCCAACCGAATACTACCACTTTCATGATCTTTACTGTCGTACCATTCAAATTCCTGAAATACGGATTCCCAAAAATAGACTTATCACCTTTACGGGTGAGTCGGGTTGTGGCAAATCGACACTTGTCAATGAGTGTATCGCTAAGGAATTTCTAAAATCATATCCAAAAGATAAACTAGTAATCGTCGGGCAGGATCGAAACAAATCAATTACCAGTCGGTCAACCGTTGCGACTTTTCTAGATATTAAAAAGAAACTCTCCAAATACAGTGATGATATTGATGATATTTTTCAACGCTCGATTGAAGATATTATTGTTGAACTACCAAATGAAGATATCGCTCATAAGCGCTTGAGCTTATTGATCAAACTTGGACTGGGTTATTTGACGTTAGAACGAAAAACGCAAAGCTTATCGACAGGTGAATTTCAGTGTATTCATTTAGTTTCTGAGCTGTTTGCGAACACAAGAAACCCTCATACATTGTTTATTTTTGACGAGCCTTCAAAGGGGTTATCACAAAATATTTTAAACCAATTCATTGATAGTATTAGGGTTATTTTACAAGATGAATCGGTCTCGATCCTGATGATTGAACACAATCTCTATATGTTGGAAAGCTCTGATTTTATTGTTGATTTTGGCAAAAGACAACTGGAACCTGTCAGGCAACTCGATGTTGTCAGTCATGATAACTATTTTCGTCAAAATAATAGTGGAGATCAAGTAGCTCCATTGAAAATCTCTTCAACACTCCAGTCAAAAAATGGCATCAAATACGTAAAGGAAAACCACATTGCTTATTTTAAAAATGCTGAAAAAGTCTACAAGGGTGGCATATTAAAAAGCTTATCACCCATGGCCCGTGTGATTTATGGTGAATATGAATCCGATACCATTGCACCAGTCATTGCAATTGATCTTGAAAGACACTTGTATAGTCAATATAGTTTTCTCTATGAAATGGGTGGGCTGATCAACCATATTGTGGCAACACATCCGTCCAATAAAGATACAAGAAGCTTCGATTTCTATAATCAAGAAAATCATTGTCCCTGTTGTTCTGGTCGTCGGGTCATTGAAAAGTTCGATATCGATGTAGTCATCCAAGACAAAACAGTACCATTCTGGGAAGGCTTATTATATCCCGACGTGATGGAGGTTTTAAACTATTACCAACATTCAAAACTGCAATTCCTATTTGAGGAGATAAAGAATGAACTGGGTCATGATATTAGTAAAAGCTACAATGAAATGACAGAAGCAGAAAAGCATACTTTTTTATATGGGTATTGGGAAAAGTCATTTTATGATAAAGCAGGCAAGTCTTCGAGAACATGGGAAGGCTTTAATTATATTATTGGGCGCTATATGTTTATTTCGAAATCAATTATTAAAGAGCAGATGAAAGCATCTAAAGAGATGATTACCTGTCCAGTCTGTCAAGGTACAGTCTTACACCATCATAAAAAACTATCATTTGCTGGTACAGAAATTCGTGAGATAATTCAACAACCAATTGATCAAGCCATTAATACTGTAGGGAAGTTACCAGAACTGGAGAAATTAAAAGCAATTGTTGGCGGTGATATGGCACTTACGCAAGATGTCTCTTTGCTGCCAAGGGAAACACAGGTAGCGCTGAAAATGTTTGAACTAGAACAAGCAAGTTTTGCCCACTATGAAGTAGTGTTACAAAATGTCTTACCATTCTGGGGCGAAATAAAAGGAAATATCGAATCCATTAGTGTTAATAATCAAGTAACTGTTTGTGATTTCCCTAATGTTTATGAAACGAGAGAAACCATTAT
>JAIMAD010000571.1 GCA_023512145.1 Bacillus sp. (in: firmicutes)
CTGCTATGCTCATTCCACCAGTTAATTGGTTTGGCAAGCAACCCATATCGCCTGCACCCTGAACATTATTCTGCCCTCGAAGTGGCATGATTCCTGAGCCTGGTTTACCGATGTTACCTGTTAATAACGCAAGATTCGAAATGTCAAATACATTGTTTACACCACAGTGATGCTCGGTAATCCCCAGTGTATAGGCAATCATCGAGCCGTTTGATGTGGCATACTCCCTTGCGGTTGCTTCAATATCTTCAGCCTTTAAACCTGTAATCGATGCAGCATACTCTAGAGTATACGGCTCAACATTTTTTGCCAGTTTATCAAAATCCATCGTAAATTGCTTGATAAACTCCGGACTGTATAAACCTTCTTTTAGGATGACCCGAATGAAGGCATTGATAAGAGCAATATCTGAGCCGACATTTATTTGCAAATGCCGATGTGCAGATTTCACCATATCTATTTTCCTTGGATCAATAACAATGATTTTCAAGCCACCTTTCGCAGCCTTTTTCATACGATTAGCAATAATTGGGTGTGCCTCTGTTGTATTTGAACCCATCAGAAGTAACACTTCAGCTCGATCAAAGTCTTCAAGTGTATTAGTTGGGGAACCGCTTCCAAAAACAGTTGCCAGACCGGCAACGCTAGAAGCATGTCACGTACGGTTACATCCATCAATGTTATTACTTTGAATGACCGTCCTCATAAATTTTTGCGTAACAAAATTAGATTCATTTGTATTTCTAGCACAAGCAAACATGGAAATCGCGTTTGAACCCCACGTTGTTTTGATGTTCGTTAATTGACTAGCAATGAATTGATATGCCTCATCCCACGTCGTTTCAACAAGCTTCCCAGCTTTCCTGATTAGTGGAGATGTCAATCTATTTTTCGCATGTACATATTCATAAGCAAAGGCACCCTTAACACATGTTTGTCCCTTATTTACAGGCGCTTCCTTGTCACCACGGATTTTCATTATTTTGTTGTCCTGGACTTCTAGTACCAATCCACATCCAGTTCCACAGTATCCGCAAATTGTTTTAACTAAATTTGCATCCCCCACTGTTGTTTCTCCTCCTCTATTAAACATTACTCCCCATATAACTATATTAATCTATTTAAGTCGATTGGGGATTTTTTTTTATGAAATAATATATTTTATTTTTAAAATCATTAAAAAACAGGAGAAAACAACTCCTGTTTTTTAGGCTATTTTTGCAGGTAGGAAAATATTAAAAGTGGTTCCTTTATTCGGCTCACTTTCAACAAACACCTTACCGTTATGACTTTCAATAATCTTGAAACTAACCATTAACCCTAAGCCGTTACCATTCTTCTTAGTTGTATAAAATGGTTCCCCAAGCTTTTTAAGTTTTTCTTCCGATATTCCGACCCCTGAATCATGAAACGAGATATGGACATTATTATCATGAATGATTGTTTTAACGTGCATGTCACCACCATTTGGCATGGCTTCAATTCCGTTTTTAATGAAATTTAGAAAAACCTGCTTTAAACGGTTTTCATCACATTCAATTTGAATAATCTCTTGATTACACTCAAAAGACAAACAAACATTCTTCTTCCGCGCTTCAAATTCAAGTAAGGCAACAACGTTTTTTATAACAGGAACAACATTTTTTTCTTCCAATTCGACTGCCTTTGGTTTTGCCAACACCATAAAATCCTCGACTATGGTATTAACACGTTCGATTTCGTCCAGGATGATATTCAAAAATTCAATCCGGTCCGGGTCTTTTTCGTCTAACTGCAAGAATTCCGTATATCCTTTCATCGATGTAAGCGGATTACGAATTTCATGTGCTACCCCTGCAGCTAACTGGCCTACTGCAGCGAGTTTATCTTGACGATGGAGATACTCTTCAGTTTTCTTTTTTTCCGTAATATCATTGCGGATGGCAAGATATTGGTATGGTTTTCCTTGTTCATTTATAAATGGAACGAGCGTAGTGTCCACCCAATAATAGGTTCCATCCTTTGCTTTATTTCTGATTTCGCCCTTCCATACTTTTCCTGAACTTATCGTTTTCCATAGGTTTATGAAAAAGTCTCTTGGGTGGTATCCTGAATTTAGGACATTATGGTCTTTTCCGATTATTTCTTCGCGACTATATTTTGAAATCTCACAGAACTTATCGTTCACACTGGTTATTTTCCCTCGTGCATCCGTGAAGGCAACAATCGAGGAATGATCTAGGGCAAATTTAATATCCCTATTCTCTTTAATCGTTACTTTTAAGTGTTCCTCTGCCATTTTCCTGTTAGAAATATCTGACCGAATGGCAATATATTTAGTAGGTTTTCCTTTTTTATCTAAAAACGGAACAATTGTGGTATCAACCCAATAAAATGTGCCATCCTTCGCTTTATTTCGGATTTCCCCACGCCAAACCTGACCAGAATGAAT
>JAIMAD010000572.1 GCA_023512145.1 Bacillus sp. (in: firmicutes)
CATATACATTGAGGCTGATGTGACACCTGCCATTGATCCGACACAGTTGTGCTCATGACATGGTGAAAAGGTAATCTCTCCAGATGCCGCAAGTTCTGCTGCTTGTTCTAGGTCACCCGCTAATCCTTCAAATACGAGAGCCCCTGTAATTGCACCCTTCATCGGACCATTCATCATATCCCAAGTAATCGGAGGTCCCGCATGAAGAATCGTTGTTTTTGTCATACCTGGCACACAATCAATCGCTTTTTCAAAACCGATTAAAACGGGTTGTGAGTTAATAATTCTTTCCACAGCTAACTTATTTGCATTTTCAATTTTCTCCATAATTGCCGGCTCTTCCAGCTTATCGAGCGCTGCAATTAATTCAGGGTTGCCTCCGCCTGGAGGTGTCCATTCTAGATGAGTGACATCTGCATTTTGTATTAATAAGTCATCTTTGAAGTTCTCAATTCCCACGTTAATGACATTAAGTTTACTAGTAAACAGCTCGCTAATTTTGCTCATGATTATTCTCCCTTCACAACAAATTCTCTTGCTAATAGACCCGCATTTTGACTACTGCTCGCATGTGTTACACCTGCAGCAAGTAGTTTATCCACTTGCTCCTCAAGGTTTTGAGGATCTAACTCTGTTCCAAGAACATAGCCGATAATTTCTAAATGTCTTCCTTCTTGTTCAGCGTCCTGCTTCGCTTCAATGATAGCAGGAAGCATTGCCCCAACTGGATCCTCGTGTGCGCCAAATCCTAATACAAAGTCCATAACGATCACACCAACTGATGGATCTTTTGCCTCTCGGACAAACCTGGAAATCCGCGTAGATGGATCAATCATTGGATGTGGCTTACCTTGTGTGAACTCATCATCACCAAAATCTATAAATGTATGGCCTTGGCTTACATTTCTATCTATCAAGCGATATTCCGGATCTCTTTGAATGTTACTATAGACATTATCGAACTTTTCCATTGCAGTATGCATGGCTTCATCACAAAGGGTTCCACCACTGAATAGCCCACGAATATATTTTTGTTCTGGAGTTAATTTTGTGCGAACCTCTTCAATCAGTGGAAGGTTTAATGCACGTTTGTTAAGCTTGCTTTCATCTGCACCAGCCAATAGGACTGCTTTAAGTGCTGCCTCTTTTGACATTTTCGCAAAATGGCCGCCTGCTTGATTCACTTTCTCTTCATCTCCACCAACAAACCAAACAACAACAGGTTTTTTACTTTGTTTTATTTGGGCTAATACTTTCACTTCGACACTTGGTGCAGGTGGCTTGGAAATAAGGACAATAACTTTAGTCGCTTCATCTTCTTGTAGAGCCTTGATGCCATCTAGCATCATGATCCCACCAATTTCCTCTTTTAGATCCCGACCTCCTGTTCCAATCATCTGTGAGATTCCGCCGCCAAATTCATGAATACGGACACTTACTTCCTGACTGCCCGTTCCGGAGGCACCAACAATGCCGATGCTGCCTTTTCTTACCGCGTTTGCAAAGCATAACGCCACATTGCCGATAATTGCTGTTCCGCAGTCCGGCCCCATCATTAACAAGCCCTTTTCATGGGCTAATGTCTTTAATTCGATTTCATCTTCAATGCTGACATTGTCGCTAAATAGCATGACATGGAGATTATTTTCAAGGGCTTTTCTTGCTTCTCTAGTTGCATAGGCTCCGTTAACAGCTATCACTGCCAAATTCGCATCAGGAATATTTTGAGCCGCCGATGAAATAGTAGAATACTTAACGTCGCTTTTCCCTTTAGATGTATTCTTTTTTGTAAATAATTCATTAATTGTAATAAATGCGCTTTCACAAAGTTCCTCCGTGGAAGCGTTCACAACAATAATCAAATCACTTGTTTTTGCCTCTTCCACTTCCGGTGTCATTAAACCAACATTTCGCATTACCCCTTTATTCATTTCCGTACCCATTGCAATAATAGCTTGTTCAATACCTTCGATTTGGTTCGCTTTTGTTGATAGCGACATCAAGGATACTGAATCAAAATATGTGTTTGGCTTAACTACAGCTTGTACAGTCATAATTGACCTCCTACTTTAAGATTGGCTTTTAACCCACTGACAAGTCCTAAGACTATATCTGTTCCAGATGTTGAACCGATGTTTAATACTCTATTTAAAGAGAGAGATAAGTCTTTTTCATTTCCACTTATTATTGAATTGATTAAGGTAATTATTGACTCTCTCACATTACCAGTTGATGCTTTTTTTAATGCCATATAGCTTATATCATTCGTTAATAGTTTCGCTTTCAGAGCCACTTCTTCACAGAGTGATCGGTAAGAAAAGAAAGGACTATTCTTCATATTAAAAATGGTAAAGAATCCAACTAAAAAGTCATCTCCAGAAGGAGTAAGTCCTGGACCAAGACCAATTAATGAAACAGCATGATAC